>JANOHS010000594.1:0-2171 GCA_031406655.1 Micrococcales bacterium | reverse complement strand
CACCATGGTGTAGCCCAGGGACCGGCCGCGGGGCAGGATCGTGATCTTGGTGACCGGATCGGTGTTGAGCATCGCCGAGGCGACCAGCGCGTGTCCACCCTCGTGGTACGCGGTGATCTTCTTCTCCTTGGCACTCATGATCCGGGTGCGCCGCTGCGGGCCGGAGACCACACGGTCGATCGCCTCGTCCAGAGAGGCGTCGTCGATGAGCTTGCCGTTGCCACGCGCGGTGAGCAGCGCCGCCTCGTTCAGGACGTTGGCCAGGTCGGCGCCGGTGAAACCGGGCGTGCGACGGGCCACCGCGAGCAGGTCCACGCCGGTGGCCAGTGGCTTGCCCTTGCCGTGCACCTGCAGGATGTTGTGACGGCCGATCATGTCGGGTGCATCCACCGCGATCTGACGGTCGAAGCGACCGGGGCGCAGCAGTGCGGGGTCCAGGATGTCAGGGCGGTTGGTGGCCGCGATCAGGATGACGTTCGTCTTGACGTCGAAGCCATCCATCTCGACCAGGAGCTGGTTCAGCGTCTGCTCACGCTCATCGTGGCCACCGCCGAGACCGGCACCACGGTGGCGGCCGACGGCGTCGATCTCGTCCACGAACACGATGGCAGGAGCGTTGGACTTGGCCTGCTCGAACAGGTCCCGCACCCGCGAGGCGCCGACACCGACGAACATCTCGACGAAGTCCGAGCCCGAGATGGAGTAGAACGGCACTCCGGCTTCGCCCGCGACCGCGCGCGCCAGCAGGGTCTTGCCGGTTCCGGGGGGGCCGTAGAGCAGAACGCCCTTGGGGATCTTGGCGCCGACCGCGAGGAACTTGGCGGGCTCGGCAAGGAACTCCTTGATCTCGAGAAGCTCCTCGACGGCCTCATCCACGCCGGCAACATCGGCGAACGTGACCTTGGGAGTGTCCTTGTTGGCCAGCTTGGCCTTGCTCTTGCCGAACTGCATGACCTTGGAGCCGCCCCCCTGCATCTGGCTCATCAGGAACCAGAACAGGCCGAGCACGATGACCAGCGGGATGATCGTCACCATCAGGCTGAAGAACCAGTTCTGCTGCGGCGGGTCGTCGGTGTAGCCCTTGGGCGGCTGGTGCGCCTTGAGGGCCAGCACCAGGCTTTCCCCGCGCTGGGCCACGTAGTAGGCCTGCACCTTGGTGGCAGCCTTGACCTTGTCCCCGTCGGAGTACGACTGGCCCGCCTTGAGGGTGAGGTCCAGCCGGTCAACCCCGACGAACTTGGCCGAGTCGACGGAGCCGTCGTTGATCAGCTTCTCGGCGGCTGAGGTGTTGATGCGGGCGAAGGCGTCGGAGCCGGAGGCGGTGAGCCACAGGAGGCCGATGCCGAAGATCAGCACCACCCAGACGATGGGGGTGCGAAGGATGCGCTTGTAGTCCATGTATCTGCGAGGCGCGGTGCCCCGTCCCTTCTGCTCGTTCATGCAGGTCAAGTGCGATCTTCAGCAAAGGCAGACGGTCATGACGACGGTACACCGCACCGCCGAGACAGTCTCGCCAGTCAAACGCCTGACGTGATGGCGATGTTCCAGAGCCGACCTGCCGTGCGGCGCCCACCCCACGGGTCCGGGCTCGCCTCAGGCGTACACGTGAGGTGCCAGGGTGCCGACGTCGCGCAGGTTGCGGTACTTCTCGGCATAGTCCAGGCCGTAGCCGACGACGAACTCGTTGGGGATGTCGAAGCCCACGTACTTGACGTCGACCATGACCTTGGCCGCCTCGGGCTTGCGCAGCAGCGTGACGATCTCCACCGACGCGGCAGATCGGGACTCGAGGTTGGCCCTGATCCAGCTCAGCGTCAGACCGGAGTCGACGATGTCCTCGACGATCAGCACGTCCTTGTCGGTGATGTCGGTGTCGAGGTCCTTGAGGATCCGCACGACGCCAGAGCTCTTGGTCCCCGAGCCGTAGGACGAGACGGCCATCCAGTCCATCGGCGCGGTGCCGGGCAGGGCGCGCATCAGGTCGGACATGACCATCACGGCACCCTTGAGGACGCCCACCAGCAACAGGTCCTTGCCCTCATAGTCACGCCAGATCTCGACCGCAAGCTCTCCGATCCTGAGCCGGATCTCCTCCTCGGTGACGAGAACGCGTTCCAGGTCGGCTCCCATATGGGCAGCGTCCACGGCATCTCCTTGGGGTACGGGCACGG
>JANOHS010000591.1:0-10578 GCA_031406655.1 Micrococcales bacterium | reverse complement strand
GGCTGCAGACGCTGCCGGTCCGGGTGCGCGCCCAGCAGGCCAGCGCCCAGCTGGTCGCCGAGTTCCTGGCCGCACACCCATCCGTACAAGCGGTGCACTTTCCCGGCCTGCCAGGATGCGACCCCGACGGGATCGTTGGCCGCCAGATGGCCGGTCCAGGATCGGTGCTCGCGTTCGAGGTGGTCGGCGGTTACCCGGCCGCAGCTGCAGTGGCCAAAGCCTGCTCGCTCATCGGCCACGCCGTGTCGCTCGGGGGCACCGAGACCCTGATCGAGCACCCGGCATCGCTGACCCACCGGCCGGTCGCGGCGGAGGCCCGTCCGAACCCCGGCCTCCTGCGAATCTCGATCGGGCTCGAGGCTGCCGAAGATCTCTGCGCCGACCTCGACAACGCCTTCACCCTTGCCCGCGCGGCTCAGGCGACGTCCGGCCTGACCGTGAACGCCTGACGCCGCGGGTCAGCCGGCCAGGTCGCGCCGACGGAACGCGGCAGACCCGCCCACGAGGAGCACACCCGCCACAACGGTCAGCCACAGGGTTCCGGACAGCTCCGCATCCGGCCCCGGCAGCACGGGGGAGTGGCTGAACGGGCTGAAGTCCATCACCCACTGGGGAACTCCCCAGAGCTGGCCGAACTCACCGACCACGATGAAGGCTGCATAGGCGCCCCACACGACTCCGGTCGCGTGCGGCCACAGGCCCCACACAACAACGACAAGGCTGACCAGGACCCAGGCGGCCGGGAT
This sequence comes from Micrococcales bacterium, assembly GCA_031406655.1. Lineage (GTDB taxonomy): Bacteria > Actinomycetota > Actinomycetes > Actinomycetales > Dermatophilaceae > UBA4719. The sequence continues at coordinate 9,832 of JANOHS010000591.1, read as the reverse complement.
CCTGGCGAGGGCCGCAACCGTGATGACCAGAACCTGGCCGGGGTCGCCGGTCGCGATGGCATGACCCATCCCCGTTGCCACTCCGGCGACCAGCGTCAGCCAGGCAACCCCGGCCAGGGCGATCAGCCAGTGGCTGGCGGCCCACCCGGCGCGGGGCGTGGCGGTGGCCAGGAGGGACTCGGCGTGGCCACCAACTTCCTCCGAGTGCAGCCTCCCGGCCGCCGAGATCCCGTAGGCAGCGATGATCGTGCTGACCAACCCCAGCACGGCGGCCAGGAACGCATCGGTCAGTCCCTGCTTGCCGCCAAGCTGCTCGATGATGTCCTTCATCGCAGGGGAGTCCAGCAGACCCGCCACGTTGGTCGCGATCGACCCCATCATGAAGGCCATCACGGCGGTGCCCGCCGTCCAGGCGACCAGCAGTGGGCGTTGCAGCCGCCATGCCAGGCCGACCGGGGAGCTGAGGGCGCCAGTGGCAGGGCCCGGCCGGTCGTGCAGCAGCCCCGAGCCCAGGTCGCGCCGGCGCCGCAGCGCGAACGCGACCGGCACCAGCAGGGCGGTCGCAGCCAGCGGCAGCACCAGAACCGACCACCGGTCACCCGCGAAGGCACGGATCTGCTGGTTCCACCCGATGGGGGAGAGCCACGAGAGCCACCCCGGCCCCTCTTCGGCCAGGTCCCCGATCGCTCTTGCCCCGTAGGCAACCGCGATAGCAGTGAAACCCAACCCGTTGGCTGCCCGGCTGCCGGTGGTCACCTGTGCCGCCACCGCGGCCACCGACGAGAAACAGAGGCCGGTCGCGGCCCAGCCGGCACCGAACAGCAGCGACCCGGCGACCGGCAACCCCGCAGCCAGCAGGCCGCCGGCTGCCAACAGGCCCAGCACAGCGCTGGCACCGCCAACCACCAGCAACGCGGCCGTCATGGGAGCTGCCCGACCCACCACCCCGGAGCCGAGGAGCTCCAGCCTGCCTGCCTCCTCCTCGGCCCGCGTGTGCCGCACCACCAGCATCACCATGAGGATGGACACCAGCGCGGCATACACGGCGGTCATCTTGGTCATCGACAGGGCGCCCAGAGACGTCGGGTCGTAGATCGGCCCGTAGAGGGCAACCAGGGATGCCGTGGAGTTGATCATGTTCGCGGCTTCGATGCGCGACGCCGCGGAGGGGTAAAGGTCGACGGTCGCGGAGGCGGAGAACCAGACCATCGACGCCGAGAGGCCGACCCAGACAGGTATCAGCAGCCGGTCGCGGCGCAGTGCCAGCCGAATCAGGGCCGCGGTTCCGGACAGCTCGCCGCTCATGGCTGTGCTTCGCGGTAGTGGCGAAGGAACAGCTCCTCGAGGGTTGGCGGCGCACTGGTCAGGGCGGTGACCCCGCCGGCACTCAGCGCAGCCATCAGCGCCGCCATGCCACTGGGCTCGACGCTGGCGGAGACCCGCTGGCCCCGAACCACGACGTCGTGCACACCGGGAAGGTCGGCCAGGCCCTCGGGCATGGTGGTCAGGTTGGCCGCCACCGCCGTGAGGGCCAGGTGGCGGAGCTCGGCCAGCGTGCCGCTCTCCACCACCACCCCGTCGCGGATGATGGTCACCCGGTCGCACAGGGCCTCCACCTCGCTGAGGGTGTGGCTGCTCAGCAGCACCGTGCGACCGTCGCCGCGCACCTCGCTGATGTACTCGCGAAACTGCGCCTCCATCAGCGGGTCAAGGCCCGACGTCGGTTCGTCCAGGAGCAACAGCTCAACGTCGCTCGCCAGCGCTGCCACCAGTGCCACCTTCTGCCGGTTGCCCTTGGAGTAGGCCCGGCCCTTCTTCGTCGGGTCCAGCTCGAAGCGCTCGAGGAGGCTGTCCCGCCGCGCAGGGTCGAGCCCGCCGCGAAGCCTGCCCAGCAGGTCGATCACCTCACCGCCGGTCAGGGTTGGCCACAGCGCCACGTCACCGGGCACGTAGGCCAGCCGCCGGTGCAGATCCACGGCGTCCAGCCAGGGGTCACCGCCAAGGACTCGCATCTCGCCGGCGTCGGCCCGAAGCAGCCCGAGCAGCAGACGAAGGGTGGTGGTCTTGCCCGCGCCGTTCGGTCCCAGGAATCCGTGGACCTCCCCCTGGGCAACGCGAAGGTCCAGCCCGTTGAGCGCCTTGGTCCGGCCGAAGGTCTTGACCAGGCCGACCACGTCGATGACTGCTGCCGGGCTATCAGTGGGGGCGTTCACAGCGTCAAGATAGACCCGGCTCCGACGGATGACCGACGTTTGTGATTTGCCCCGAGTGTTGCCTGACTCACACGTGGACCCGCTGTTCCCAACCCACGGCGCCCCGCGTCATCAGCCCCGCACCGGGCCAGCCTCCGCCGCGCGGGCGATGTTGCGCTGCATGCCGCCGAAGACGACACCATGGAAGGGACGGATGACCGCCCAGTAGAGGTGCCCGGCCAGACCACGGGGGTGGAACAGAGCCCGCTGCCGGAACAGGGTTCGCCCTTGGTCATCGGTGTCGATGATGAGCTCGAGCCAGGCCAGCCCGGGCAGTCGCATCTCGGCGCGCAGGCGCAGGAGGTGCACGTCGTCGATCTCCTCGACCCGCCACCAGTCGAGGGCATCCCCGACGGTCAGGTCGAAGGGGTCACGGCGGCCGCGGCGCAGTCCGGGGCCCCCGAAGAGACGGTCGAACAGACCTCGGGTCCACCACCCGAGTCGCCATGAGTACCAACCGTGTTCGCCTCCGATACCTTCGATGACGGACCAGAGCTGATCCGGCGTGGCGTCGACAAAGACCTTGCGTTCATCGATGTAGAGCGATCCGCCTGCCCATTCTGGGTCGCTCGGCAACGGGTCGCTCGGTGCGCCCGCGGTGGAGGCGGAGGACCAGGACGTGGTGACCCGGCGGTCCTGGATGCGCTGAAGAGCCAGCTCGACGGCGGGCGAGAAGCCCGTGAGCCCCGCCTCGGGGTCTGGGACGTAGGTCGCGATGTCGTGCTCCTTGCAGATGACCTCGTTGATGAGGCTTTCCACCAGGGGCCGGGCGATGCTGTTGGGAACTGGCGTCACCAGGCCGACCCAGTGGCTCGACATGGAGGGGGTGAAGAGCGGGAGCGCCGCGACGCGTCGCGGCTTCAGCCCGGCGATCCTGGCGTAGGCGGCCATCATCTGCCGGTAGGTCAGGACGTCCGGTCCACCGATGTCGAAGCCGCGGTTCACCTCAGATGGCATCGCGGCCGACCCGACGAGGTAGCGCAGGACGTCCTTGACCGCGATGGGCTGGATGCGGGTGTCGACCCAGCGGGGCGTGATCATTACTGGTAGGCGCTCGGTGAGATAGCGCAGCATCTCGAACGATGCAGATCCCGAACCGATGATGACGGCCGCGCGCAGGACTGTCGTGGGAGCTCCGCTGGCCAGCAGGATCTCGCCGACCTCCTTGCGTGACTCCAGATGGGGGCTCAGCCTCTCGGCCTCGGGGTACAGGCCTCCGAGGTAGATGACCCGGCTGACACCGCAAGCGCGCGCGGCGGCAGCGAACTTCTGCGCGTGGCTGCGGTCGAGGGACTCGAAGGCCGCTCCGGTTCCCAGGGAGTGGATCAGGTAGTAGGCGACGTCCACCCCCCGGAGTGCCACCGCGAGGCTGTCAGCATCGGCGGCATCACCCTGGACGATCTCGACCTGGTCGTGCCACTCACGGTCGATCAGGTTCCGGGGCCGACGGGTCATGACCCGAACGCGGAAGTCTGCAGCGAGCAGCTCGGGAACCAGGCGACCGCCGATGTATCCGGTGGCACCAGTAACCAGCGCCAGCGGGGTGGCGTTCGAGGCTCTTCCTGTTGTCACCGCAGACATCTCAGAGCTTGGCCAGGGCAGCGGCCATGCCGGCCTCGGCCTCGTCGCCGAGCCGGGTGAAGGCTGGCTTCATCAGGGGTGCGATGAGCCGGGCGATGCCCTTGAAGGTGAAGTCTGCGGTGTAGGTCACCTCGGTGTCGTTGCCCGTCACCCGGAAGGTCATGGTGTCGTGGGCGATGACCGTCTTGTTCTCACCGCGAAGCGAGATGCGCTGGTTCGGGACCAGCTCCTGAACCACGTAGGTGAGCTGTGTCTCGCGACCGGCGAAGGTCGAGGTGTTCAGGTACTCGGTCCCGAAGCCGCCGTCGCCGGTCGCCAGAACGGTCTTGACCGTGCCCGGGTCCCATTCGGTGGTCGTGGTGAAGTCCGAGAGGTAGGCGAAGACCTTGTCCAGCGGCTTCCCGACGGTGACGGTCCGTTGCAGTCTCATGCGATTCCTTCTGGGTGGTGTTCCGGTGTGCGGTTCGGGTTGCGCCGGGCGATGGCGGAGTTCAGAGCGGTGGCGAAGGCGACCCAGCCGGCATACGGAACCAGCATCAGTTCCAGCCTGCGTTGAGCACCAGGTTGGTTCCCAGGGCCGTGGCGAATGCGCGGCGTTCCCCGGGCTCGTCCAGCCGGCCCTGGGTGCGGGCGGTGGCCTGGGCCATCAGCCCGTAGTGCGTCGTCCTGGCGGGGCCGAAGGCCGCGCCGGGAGGCTGCCAGGCGGGCTTGTCGAGGTCGCGGTACCAGCCCGACGTGACGTCCGTCCCGAGCGCGCCGACCACTGCGGTGGTCGCGACGGCGGCGGACGTGCGCCGGAGATGGCGAGGGGGCTTCACGTTCGTGAGCCGTCGGGCGGGGAGCTGCGGCTCCACAGCGTTGACCACAGGCTGACGGGCACTAGTCGTGCGGCCTTCATCAGAATGGCCATCGGCACTGGAAACACGATCTCGTTGCGGTCGCGCTCGAGACCGTCGCAGATTGCCCGGCCAGCGGTGTCGGCCTCGATGATGAACGGCATCGGGAAGGCGTTGCCGGCGGTCGCGTCGGTGCGTACGAAGCCGGGGCAGATGGTGGTGACGTGCACTCCGCTGCGGGCGACGTGGATGCGCAGGGCTTCGAGCAGGTTGATCTGCGCCGCCTTGGTCGCGCCGTAAGCCTCCGAGCCTGCCAGCCCTCGATAGCCAGCGACGGAGGCGATGCCGGCGATGACACCGGAGCGTCGAGCCAGCATCTGGGGGAGCACCGCCGCGATGGCGTTGCTCATCCCGACGAGGTTGACCTGGACGTGCCGGTTGAAGATCTCGGTGTCCCAGTCGCTGGCGCTCATCTGCTTCCAGTACGCGGCGGACAGGACGACGAGGTCGATCGGTCCGAGCTCGTCACGGATGTGGGATGCTGCGGCCACCAGCGATGCGGCGTCGGTGACGTCGGCGGTCACCGCAAGCATCGTGCCGGCTGACACCTCGTCGAGCTCATCCTGACGTCTGGCCGAGATAGCAACCTTGGCGCCTCGGGACTCGAGCTCGCGGGCGACGGCGGCTCCGATCCCGCTCGATGCGCCGACGACCCACGCGACCTTGCCGTTCAGGTCCATTCCGGTTCCCTGCTCAGCTGTAGCTGGCTCACGCCGAGGTAGCCGGTTCGGAACCCGGCCTCGCAGTAGGCGAGGTAGAACTCCCACATGCGGCGGAAGGTCTCGTCGAACCCGAGCTGATGGATCCGGGGCCACTGCTCGTTGAAGCGTTCGCGCCACAGCCGGAGGGTGCGCGCATAGTGCACGCCGAGCTCACGACGCTCGGTGACGCGCAGGGTCGTATGTGTGGTCAGGGTCTCGTCGATGGACTGCAGCGAGGGGATGATGCCGCCGGGGAAGATGTACTTCTGGATCCAGCTGAACGACCGTTTGGTCGCCAGGACCCGTTCGTGCGCCATGGTGATGGACTGGATGCTGACCTTCCCACCCGGGGCGAGCAGCCGGTCAATGGTGGCGAAGTACGTTGGCCAGTAAGCCTCCCCGACTGCCTCGATCATCTCGACGCTGACGATCGCATCGAACTCACCCTCGACCTCGCGGTAGTCCTGGAGGCGCAGGTCCACGCGGTCGGACAGTCCGGCCTCTGCAACCCGCGCGGCAGCGAAGGCGAGCTGTTCGGCCGAGATCGTCACCGTGGTCACCTGGGCGCCCCGCTGCGCCGCCCGTATGGCGAGTGCTCCCCAGCCGGTGCCGATCTCCAGCATGCGGGTCCCCGGCCCGACCCGCGCGTAGTCCAGGACCCCATCGATCTTGCGGAGCTGGGCCTGCTCGAGTCCGGTTGCGGTCACAGCGGACTTGCCCTCGTCGAACCACGCCGCCGAGTAGCTCATCGTAGGATCCAGGAAGGCTTCGAACAGGTCGTTGCTGAGGTCGTAGTGTGCGCTGATGTTGTCGCGTGACCCGTCCAGGGTGTTCTCGTGGTGCGTTGGGATCCGTTGGTCGACGATGGTCCTGAGCCGCTGCAAGGGCGGGGGAACCAGCCGCGTGAGGCGGGCGGCGAACGGGGTCAGCAGGTCGGCAAGGTCCGTGTCGGCGCCGGCTCGCCAGTCGCCGGCCATGTAGGCCTCACCCAAGCCGATCTTGGAGTCGCGGCCGAGTCGGGCGTACAGGGCGTCCGGGCGGACGAGCTCGAACTCGGGGGAGTCGGGGGAACCGGCGCCGATGCTCGCTCCGCTGGGATAAGCGACCCGGACGGGCATCCGGCGGACGGTGCGCTCGAGAAGGAACCGGGCGACGGTGGCGGCCAACGGGGCCCTCGGCGAATGGGTGATGGAGGCCCACCTGACGGCGGTGGTTGCAGTCATCTCAGACCCCTTCCTGGGTGTGGTGTATCGGGCGGCGCAGGATCGGCAGGCGTCGCAGCCAGAGCCAGATCCCGTGGATCCGGATCAAAGCCGAAATTTGCTGCGGCATAAGGGGTTTGCGGATGAGCTGGCCCATCACCGCGGTCGGGCTCGCCGGGATGGGGCGGCCGCGGAAGGTCGCGGTGAAGGCCCTTGCCCCCTTTCGGTGCAACGTGACTGTGCTGGACACGACCTGCGATGACAGCTCGAACCGCATCTCGTAGCGGCCGCTCACGTCGAAGAAGGGCGAGACGTGGAACGTCTTGTCCGCTTCCGCGACGCCGGCGGCGTCAGGGCGCAGCAGGTAGGCATGGCGCTCGCCATAGGTGTTGTGGACCTCGGCGACGATGCAGAGCAGCCCACCGCTTGCGTCGAAGCACCAGAAGACGGACAGAGGGTCGAAGACGTGGCCGAGAACCCGGGCGTTGGCCAGCATGACGATCCGGCTCTTCTCACCGAGCCGGATGCCATTGAGGGACAGGTAGTGCTCGACGTTCGCCTTGATCGACATGGCGGGGTCACCGAGGTGGTCCCTTGAGCTGAAGCTCGCGAATGGCTTGAGGTACCAAGGCTGTTCAGGCACTGAGTCCAAGTCGACCAGCCATTGGTACACGCCGTGACGGAAGGCGTGACCAACCGGTCCGCGACGGTGATGGGCGACGTGCCCGGCCACCAGAGCGGGCAGCGTCGGCAGGGTCTGCCCTGCCGGCCCCGTCGACAGGGGGCGGGCGGTGGTGCTCGAGCTGGTGGTCACCAGGTCACTCCGAACTGCCGGGCAGCCTCGACGCCGGAGCGGCACCCGTCCTCGTGGAAGCCCCAGCCGTGGTAGGCGCCGGCATAGACGGTCCGGTCCGTGGCGAGGCTGCCCAGGTGCGACTGGGCGGCGACCGACTCCGGCGTGTAGATCGGGTGCTCGTAGTCCATGACGGCGAGCACCGAGTCGGGGTCGATCCTCTCGGGCGCGTTGAGCGTGACGAGGTAGTCCTGCGGGGAGGACTGTCCCTGAAGGCGATTCATCCAGTAGGTCACAACGGTGCGTTCGTCCCGCGAGCTGCACGAGGACATCCGGTAGTTCCAGGAAGCCCGTGCCTGCACAGCATCGGGCAGGAGTGAGGAGTCTGTGTGCAGGACGGTCTCGTTGCGGGAGTAGCCGAACGCCTTGAGCGTCTGCACCTCCTGGTCGCTGGGGTCGGTCAGCAGGCCGAGCGCCTGGTCCGCATGCGTCGCAATGACGACCCGGTCGAACCGGGTGACCGCTCCCGTGGCATCGCCGATGTCCACACCGTCCGGCCGGCGGGTCACGGACGTGACGGCTGCCGACCTGCGTATGTCGGGGAGCCTGGCTGCAAGGCGCTCGACATAGGTGCGCGAGCCACCGACGACTGTGTACCACTGCGGTGACCCCGTGACAGCCAGCATCCCGTGGTGGTCCAGGAACCTGAACAGGTAACGCGCCGGGTAGAGCAGCGAGACTTCTCGTCCCGATGACCAGACGCAGGAGACCACCGGCACCGCGTAGTGCGTGATGAAATGCTCGCTGAACTTCTCACGCTCCAGGAACTCGCCGTAGGTCGTGAGGTCGCCTTCGTCGCTCGAACGAAGAAATGCGATGGCTCGGCGATGAAAACGTCTCACCTGCATGAGCATTCGCAGGAACCCAGGATCGAGCAGGCGGCGCGGCTGGGCGAGGATGCCGCGCGGACCGCGCCCACCGGCATACTCCAGACCACAGCCCTCGCACCGGACGCTCATGCTCATCTCGGTCGGTCGCACCTCGACGTCAAGCTCGGCGAAGAGCTTGCGCAGCCACGGGTACGTCCGGTCGTTGTGGACGATGAACCCGCTGTCCACCGCGTGCTCGCTACCGTCGGAGGCGGTGAGGTCGTGGGTGTGGGCATGGCCGCCCAGGCGGTCGTCCGCCTCGAAGAGGGTGACGACGTGGGTGCGGTCCAACAGGTATGCGGCGGTGAGGCCTGAGACCCCTGAGCCGATCACCGCCACGGATGGCCGGGCGGACCCAGGGGTGGTGGGCGCCGCATGCGCGACCGTCATCGTCTCTCCTTTGTCTAAGGTTTGCCTGGGGGAAACGGTAGGCTCGGCAACAAGCACTTGTCAAGTGTTGGTCTAATGTTGGTAGAATCTCTTTCATGAACCATGAGAAGACTGCGGCTGTGCTACGCATCGGGGAGCTGAGCCGCCGGGTCGGCGTCAGCGAGTACGTTCTGCGAGCCTGGGAGACTCGGTACGGGCTGCTGCAGCCGGCACGATCGGCAGGTGGCTACCGGCTGTACTCCGAGGACGACCAGAGCCGGGTGCGTCGGATGCAGGCCCACCTTGCCAACGGCCTTGCGGCCGCGCAGGCAGCGCATGCGGCCCTCGCAGACGAGGAGCCCGCCAGCATCGCCACGGCCGTCGTCGACGCACCTGCCGCAGCCGACCTGGTCGACTCCGCCGATGCCCTTCGCCAGGCTCTGGACGAGCTGGACGAACCGGGTGCCCAGGCTGTGCTGGACCGGCTGCTCACCGACTTCACCGTCGAGAGCGTGCTCCGTGACGTCCTGCTGCCTTATCTTCACGAGCTGGGCGAGCGGTGGGAGCAAGGCGCGGTCAGCGTCGCTCAGGAGCACTTCGCCACTCATGTGCTCCGAGGACGTCTGAGCGGCCTCGCTCGAGGATGGGGGAACGGTCGCGGGCCGCAGGCCGTGCTGGCCTGCCCACCCGATGAGCTGCATGACCTGGCTCTGCTCGTCTTCGGGATCGCGCTGAACCGCAGCGGCTGGCGGGTCAGGTACCTCGGGGCGAACATGCCCATGGGGGACACGATCCAGGTGACCTCGGAGCTGCGGCCGAGCCTGGTAGTCCTGGCTGCGAGCGCGACGCAGCGATTCGCCGCGGTCGGGCCCGAGCTCTCGAAGCTGGCGGCACTGGCGCCCCTTGCCCTTGCCGGTGCGGGCGCGACCAAGGCCCTCGCCATGCAGACTGGTGCGCGCCTGCTCACGGGGGACCCGGTTACCGCAGCCGAGCACCTGGCGGGTTCTGAGACATGACGAGTGTCATGTGGTTCAGGCGCGACCTGCGGCTGGGCGACAACACCGCGCTCCTGGCGGCGGTCGCGGACGCCGCCGCCGACCCCACGGCGG
>JANOHS010000564.1:0-3484 GCA_031406655.1 Micrococcales bacterium | reverse complement strand
CGACCTTGACGCCCGGCGGGACGTAGATGAAGGAGCCACCGGACCACACCGAGGTATTGAGTGAGGCGAACTTGTTGTCGCCGACCGGGATCACCGAGGTGAAATACTCGCGGAACAGGTCCTCATGCTCACGCAGGCCGGTGTCCGTGTCGACGAAGATGACGCCCTGCTCCGCCAGGTCCTCGCGGATCTGGTGGTAGACCACCTCGGACTCGTACTGGGCGGCCACCCCACCCACGAGTCGCTGCTTCTCCGCCTCGGGGATGCCCAGACGGTCGTAGGTGTTCCTGATGTCCTCGGGCAGCTCGTCCCAGGAGGTGGCCTGCTTCTCGGTCGACTTCACGAAGTACTTGATGTTGTCGAAGTCGATGCCGGTCAGGTCAGAGCCCCAGCTGGGCATCGGCTTCCGGCCGAACAGCTTCAGGCCCTTCAGCCTCAGGTCGAGCATCCACTGGGGCTCGTTCTTGCGGCCCGAGATGTCTCGAACGACGTCCTCGTTCAGACCTCGCCGGGCTGACACCCCGGCGGCGTCGCTGTCGGACCAGCCGTACTTGTAGGTCCCGAGACCCTTCAGACCTGGGTTGAGCTCTTCAATGGTGCTGGTCATCGCGAGGACCTTTCGTCAGAGGAAGTCGTGTGGACGACGCTGAGGGGGATGAATGTGGTGCAGACGTGCTCGCCGTGGGCGAGGGTCGCCAGCCGTTGGACGTGGACCCCGAGCAGGCGCGAGAACGCATCCGTCTCGGCATCACAGAACTGCGGGAACTCTGCTGCCACGTGCTGCACCGGACAATGTCCCTGGCACAGCTGCACGCCAGCCAGCGGCGTGCCCTGCCCGACCGGTCGGGTGGAGGCAGAGAAACCGTCGGCGGTCAGTGCGGCCGCCAGTGCTGCGGCACGTGCGGTGACGTCCTCGCCTGCGTCGACGAGCCGCGCCGCGTAACGCTGTTCGAGCTCGGCGGTGCGTTCCTGCGCGAAGTCGCGCACCGCGTCCTGGCCGGCGTGCTCTGCAAGAAAACGCAGCGCCGAGGTTGCCACGTGGTCGTAGTCGCTGCCCATGCCATCGTGACCGGCTTCGGATAGGATGTATGCGCGGGCGGGCCGGCCACGACCGCGGCCGTGCGCGCCGGCGGTCGCCGGCTCGCGCTCCTTGATGGCGCCCTGTTCGGCAAGCAGGTCGAGGTGACGACGAACGGCTGCCGGAGTCAGGCCCAGACGCGAGGCGAGGGCCGCTGCGGTGATCGGGCCGAGCTCGGAGATGGTCTGCCGTACCCGGTCCCGGGTGCGGGCCTCCAGACCGTGCTGGCCGGGGTTGGGCCCGTCAGCACAGTCGGAGATGGGATGGTCAGCGATAAACACCACACCAGTGTGACCTAATTCGACCGGAGAACTCTAGTAAGGGTCACCTAAGTCACTCCGGACCCCCCATCACACGGCGCCAAGACCTAGACTCCGCCCGTGACCGAGGCCGTGACCGTGCGCGATCTTGCCAAGCGATTTGGCGCAACCACTGCCCTTCAGGGTATGACGTGGACCGCTCAGCATGGCCAGGTGACCGCGATGCTCGGGCCGAACGGCGCGGGCAAGACGACGACCATCGAGTGCGCCGAGGGCCTGCAACGCCCGGACTCCGGCGAGGTCCGCGTCCTTGGTGTCGACCCCTGGGAGGCCCGATCCGACCACCGCGCGTGCGTTGGGGTCATGTTGCAGGACGGCGGACTGCCCAACGCGGCCAAGCCGGTGCGACTGCTTCGCCACCTGGCTGCCTTCCACCAGTCCCCGGCAGATGTCGACACCCTGGTGGACCGGCTCGGGATCGGCGCCTTCAGCGGTACGACCGTGCGTCGGCTGTCGGGCGGGCAGAGGCAACGCGTGGCCCTCGCCGCGGCTCTGGTGGGCAGGCCGGAGGTCGCCTTCCTTGACGAGCCGACAGCGGGCCTGGACCCTCACGCCAGGCTCGACGTCTGGGACCTGGTTCGCGAGACCCGTGACTCTGGCTGCGCCGTCATCGTCACGACCCACTCCTTCGAGGAGGCGCAGCGGCTGGCCGACCACATCGTCATCGTCCACAGCGGGCGTGTCGTCGCAGATGGCGATCTTGCCGGGCTGACCGCCGGGCAGTCGCTCGAGGATGTCTACTTCTCGCTCACCCGGGACGTCCGTTGAACACCGCGGCTCCGGCACGGGCCCGGGTCTTGGCGCAGGCCCGCTTCGAGACCGGCACCCTCCTGCGCAACGGCGAGCAGCTCCTGGTCGCCGTCGTGCTGCCGGCAATGGCGCTCGTAGGCCTGGCCCTCAGCCACTCCCCCTCGCTCGGAGCTGGCAGACGCCTGGACATCGCGGTTCCCGGTGTGCTGGCGTTGGCCGTGATCTCCACCGCCTTCACCGGCCAGGCCATCAGCACGGGCTTCGACCGCCGCTATGGCGTGCTGCGCCTGCTGGGAGTGAGCCCGCTCGGCCGCAGCGGTCTTCTCGTCGCGAAAGCCTTGGCAGTGTTGACGATCGAGCTCCTCCAGGGTGTCGTGATCGGTGGCCTGGGACTGGCCCTCGGCTGGCACCCACAGTGGATGGGGCTGTTCCCTGGCGCACTCCTGACGTTGGTCGGCACGTGGACGTTCGTCGCACTCGCCCTGCTGCTGGCCGGGACCTTGCGTGCCGAGGGCGTCCTCGCACTTGCCAACCTCATCTGGATCGCCCTGCTTGGTCTCGGTGGTGTCATCGTCCCGCGCACCGAGATGCCCTCCGGTCTCTCCCATGTGGCCGCGCTCCTTCCCTCCGGCGCGCTCGGGGACGGGCTTCGTGAGGCCTTCCTCCACGGGCGACTGGCCGGCATACCGCTCCTGGTACTTGTCGTGTGGGGTGCGGTGGCGACCTTCCTGGCAGCACGCACCTTCCGCTGGAGCGACTGACCAGCAGCGCGGCCGTGCCGTCAAACGTGCACTACCCCGGCCGAGCCCGGTCGAGCGGCTGTCATTCGTGCTCGACCACCCGCGCGGCCACCGCTCGTGCACGTTTGGCGGAGGCAGTGCCCGCAGCGGCACTAGCCTCATCGGGTGCCCACCACTGAGTCGTCAAACCCCTGGCTGCGCCGCGTCCTCCGGGCGAACCTGATCCTCGAGGTCGGCATCGTCGTCACCGGCGGGCTCGTGCGCCTGACCGGTTCGGGCCTCGGGTGCCCGACCTGGCCCGAATGTGTCCCGGGGTCGTTCATCCCGGTCGCCCAGCAGGCCGAGGGGTTCCACAAGATCATCGAGTTCGGCAACCGAACCCTGACCGGTGCTGTCGGCATCGCGGCGCTGCTCGTGATCGTTGCGGTCTGGCGTCTGGCGCCCGGTCGTCGCACGCTGCACCGGATCTCGGTCCTGCCGCTCATCGGCGTCATGCTGCAGGCGGTTCTGGGGGGGGTCACCGTGCTGACCGGCCTCAACCCGGCGATCGTGGCCGCCCATTTCCTTGCCTCGATGGTGCTGGTGTCCCTGTCGGC
>JANOHS010000557.1:0-8580 GCA_031406655.1 Micrococcales bacterium | reverse complement strand
GGCAGTCGCAGATAGCCGCCGATGGCCTCGGGCAGGTAGTCGGTCGCAGTGGCCATGACGTTGTACGCCTGCGGGCTGCCAGCGCCAAGGTTCGACAAGCGCGGGATGGTGTCGCGCACCGTCCGCGAGACCCGGGCGACCCGGGAGGCAACCGGGGCAGGAACCGCACCGAGGGCCACCATCGCATCGACCCGGTCAACGGCCGCCAGCAGGTCATCGGCGGTGGGAACCCGTGGCAGGTCAGGGCGTTCGGGCTCGCGGCGACGACCTGTCAGCCGCGCGAAGAGCTCACTGAGCGCCATGGTGTCGATCTTCCCCCGAAACCCGTGTCAGCGGCCAGCGCCGGGAGCGCCGCCGAGGTCGAGCGAACCGTGGGTGACCTTCGGGTCCTGATGCTGGACCCGGTCGAGGTACTCGCGGGACTTGCCGACCTCGGTCTCCAGGGTGCCGATCGTGGCTGCCATGTTGTCGAGGGCCTGGAGCTTGAACGAGTCGATCGTGTCCATGGTGGCGTAGATGTTCTGGAACGCCGCCTCCAGCTGCGGCAGGCCGATCGTGGCCGAGGCGGCCTGCTGCTGGATGTCCGCCGAGTTGTCGCGCAGCATCTCCGAGGTGCGTTCGATCAGGCTGGACGTCGGGGTGTTCAGTGCGGTGATCTGGGTGAGCACGAGCTTCTGGTTGCCGAGCGCCTGGGCCACCATGACGGCCGTGCGCAGCGCGGAGATCGTTGTGGTGGAGGCGCGGTCGACGCCCTTGATCAGCTCGATGTTGTTCTTGATGACGATGTCGATGGCCAGGTAGTTCTGGATCGACACGGCCAGCTGGGTCAGCAGATCCTGGTGCTTCTGGCGAACGTAGAACAGCACGTCATCCCGCAAGGCCTTGGACTTCTCCGGGTTGATGGCCTCGATGTCGGCGATCCCGGCCGCCAGGCGTGAGTCGAGCCGCTCGGCGACATAGACGTACTGGTTGAGCCGGCCCATCGCCTCCCAGAGCTGCTGCTTCTCGAGGTTGAGTGCGGCGTTGTCCTTGCCGAGCTCGTCCTGGCCGTCGCGCAGGGCGTGCAGGATCGCGTCGAGGTGGCCCTCGGCGCTCTGGTACTTGTGGAAGTAGTCGGTCACCCTGTCGCCGAACGGGATCATGCCCAGGAACTTCTTGGTGCCAGTTGCCTCCTTGGGGTCGAGGTCCTCCACCGTGCGGCGCAGCTCGAGCAGGGTCGAGCCGACCTTCGAGCCCTCGGCCAGGCCACCCTCCTGCAGCGCCTTGACCGGCGACTTGAGCAGCCGGTTGGAGCTCTCGGCGGCCCGGCGGATGTCCTGGTCGCCCATGGTGCGCACGTCGGCCGCCTTGGCGGTGAACTCGGGCGAGCGCGGCTCGGCCGACATCAACGATGCGAGGTAGCCCTCGACCTTGGCGTCCAGGCCTGGGAGAGCCGCCGCCTCCACGGCAGGAGCCAGCTTCGGCGCGGCGGTGGCCGACACGACCTGGGGTGGCGCCGGAGCGGTGAGCGTGAGTGCGGACTCGGTTGCTCCCGGCGGCTGGAGCGGCTGGCTGGCTGGCTGACCTGACGTGCCCGGCTCTGTCATCACTGTCCCTGTCTGTGCGAACCACGCGCCTCAGCGCGCGGTACAGGCACTGGCGCCTGCACCCCTGTTGACGTTTGGCCAATGTACGCGGTTCCGGCGTGTCACGGCGGTGCATTCGCGTGCCACCATGTGGACCCATGCGGATGTTTGTCGCGCTGCCACTGCCCGAAGCGGTCAAGAAGGACCTGGCCGAGTTCCTCGAGCCTCGCCAGGAGGCCGGGCCCGAAGTGCGCTGGAGCATGCCCGAGCAGTGGCATGTCACCCTCGCCTTCCTCGCGGAGGTGGCCGACCGGAATACCGATGAGCTGTTGGAACGCCTTCAGCGGGCCGTGTCGCGACGAAAGCCGCTGGTGCTGCGGATGGCCGGCGCCGGCGCCTTCCCCAACGCCGGTCATGCGAAGGTGTTGTGGACCGGTGTTGAGCATGACGGCGAAGAGCTCATGAGGCTCGCCGGCGGGGTGCGGGCGGCCGGGGCGAGGTCCGGGATCGTGGTGGGCGGGGGGCGGTTTCACCCGCACCTGACGCTGGCCCGGCTGGGACGGCGCGCGGACGCGACGAAGTGGCTTCGCGTGCTTGAGCCGTATGACGGTCCGTCCTGGCAGGCGCGCGAGGTCGCGCTGATCGAGTCGCACCTGGGGCAGGGGCCCAACGGCAGGTCCCGCCACGAGGTTCGGGAGACCTTCCAGCTCGGCCCGCCCAACTAGCATGGGTTGAACATGTCCGGACCCAGCTCAGTGCCTCAGCAGAGCGCGCGAAGGCATCAGGATCAGCGGCGGCGGGTCATCCGCGTCCTGGAGCTGCTTGCCCTGGTCTTTGCCGTCAACGTGGGCGGGGTCAGCGCGACCAGCCTGTTCCCGACGACGGTGCAGACCAAGCACTACAGCGCCGAGGTTCGACTGTCGGCGGTGCCGACGCTGACCTCCACGATCCACAGCCCGACGTCCTTCGGCGACCTCGACCTTGAGTTCGCCAGTGTCTTCCCGGCGCCCGGGGTCGACGCGACGGTCCAGGTCCGCGACACCATCACCGAGCTGTTCGACGACCGGCGGGTGTCCATCGAGAGCATCCAGCCCTCGGGTCAGGAGATCAGCGACGCGCTCGCCTCGGGGGTCACCGAGCTGGGGCTGAAGTTCTCCGGCGGCGTCCTGGTCGCGGGGTTCGGCGCGATCGCCCTGATCGCCTACGCCCGTCGACGACGCCCGACTCCTCGGCAGCTGGTGTCCACCGCACTCGCCGGCCTGCTGGCGGTCGGCGCCACCGGCGTCGGGGTCTGGTCGACCTACCAGCCGGACCGGCTCTCGAGCTTCAGGACGACCGGCGTGCTCAGCACGGTCCGGAGCAACGCGGGGTTGCTGGCTGATGTCGAGGCGCGCGCGGAGCAGGTCACGCCATACGTGAAGAACCTCCTGGCGCTCTCGCAGGCGTTGCAGGAGAAGTTCGTCCCCGAAGGCATCACCCAGCCGACGGCCGCGCGGTTCCTGATGGTCTCGGACATCCACGGCGCCAACCAGTACCCCGTGATGAAGCGGATCATCGACGACGAGCAGATCACCGCGGTCATCGACGCGGGCGACCTGCTCAACCTCGGCAGCGTCACCGAGGCGGATCTGGCCGGCATCTTCACGGCCATCGAGAACCTGGGCGTGCCCTACGTATTCGTGCGCGGCAACCATGATGCGAGCAGCCTCACCGACCAGGCGCTGCTCGAGCGGATGGCCAGGATCAAGAACGTCCTGCTGCTCGAGCCGGCGCCGCAGTCCTTCACCGAGGTGAGCATCAGCGGCGTGGTCGTGGCGGGCTTCAACGACCCCCGGTTCTTCGGTGACGACAACGTGGACAACAACCAGAAGCAGGAGCCGGCGGCGAACGCCTTCAACGAGGCCTTTGCCGACCGGTCCCGTCCTGACATCGTCGTCTCCCACGAGCCGGGCGCGGTAAGGATGGTCACGTCCGCGACCCTGCTGGTCAACGGCCACCTGCACAAGGACGAGCTGGAGGGCAACCGCGTCGGGCTCGGCACGTTCACCGGCGGTGGCACGCTGACCCACTTCCTGGTCGACCCGCAGGGTGCGGTCGACAACCCGGGCGATGAGGTGGGCGAGCTGGTGGGCCAGCCCTATGCCTATGACATCGCGGCCTTCAACGAGAGCTGCGACCTGGCGTCGCTGACGCGCTACACCTTCCGTAACCTGATCCGGGGCCAGCCCGCGTATGACGACGTCAGCGTCATCAACGGCGCGACCATCGCCACCCGTGAGCCTGGCGACCGCACCTGCTCCAGTGATCTGGCGGTGAGCCGGACGACGGTTACGCTCGGAGGATGAGCGGCGAAGCGGCCGGACGGCATACCGCTGCGACCTCGCGGTGGGCGGATCTCGGCGTGCCGGTCCACTACGTCGACTACGGCGGGCCGGCGGACGGGCCGCTGCTGGTGATGGTGCACGGGTTGGGCGGGTCGCTGGTCAACTGGGCCGCGCTCGCCCCGCTGCTGACCGACACCTGCCGCGTCCTGGCACTCGACCTGATCGGCTTCGGCCACACCAAGGCAGGCACCCACCCGACCTCGGTCGCGGCCAATCAGCAGATGCTGCAACGGTTTCTGGCCGACGTGGCCGGAAGTCCGGCGATCCTGGTGGGCAACTCGATGGGCGGGATGATCGCGATCCTGCAGGCAGCACGGCACCCTGAGACGGTTGCGGCGCTCGTCCTCGTGGACCCCCCGCTGCCGGGGCGACGGGGTTCTCACCGGGACCCGCTCGTTGCCGCCGGCTTCGGTCTGTATGCCGTGCGGCCCCTCGGGCGCGCCCTGCTCAAGGCCCGTCGCCGGGTGCGGTCGCCCGAGCAGCTCGCGATGGACGTCCTGCGCCTGTGCTGTGTGGACCCGACACGGGTGCCGGCCGACGTCCTGGAGCAGCACCTGAGTCTGGCGCGCGTCCGTCGCGGATACCCCGGCACCGACGAACAGTTCCTTGGTGCCGCGCGATCGCTGATGGGTGTGCTGGCCCGGCGCAGCTCCTATCGGGCTGCCATGAGCTCTATCCGCGCGCCGGTCCTGCTGCTGCACGGCGAGAAGGACCGGCTCGTGCCGATCGGCGCATCACGCGCGGCCGCCGCGGCCAACCCGTCGTGGCGCTTCAGGGTGGCCCCTGACGTGGGTCATGTCCCGCAGCTCGAGGTTCCGGAATGGACGGCAGGCCACATCCTTGACTGGCTGGCGACCGATGCTCGGGAAGCCGCGGCGGCAACACGTGCGGCCGATGCCGCCCCGGCTGGGGATTGACTCGTGGAACAGCTGACCGGGCTGGACGGAGCGTTCCTCGCGATGGAGACCCGCTCGGTCTTCGGGCACGTCGGCAGCGTCTCCATCGTCGACGTCGGGGTGGGCCGGGGGGTCGAGCCGCGGCTGACGCTGGAGCACCTCACCCGGGTCATCGAGTCACGGCTGCCGTTAGTTCCTCTCTTTCGCCGCCGGCTGATCACGGTGCCGTTCGGGCTCGATCATCCGTACTGGATCGAGGACGCGGACTTCGACATCGCGCTCCACGTCCGCGAGCTCGCCCTGCCGACCCCCGGCGACGACAGGACGCTGACCGAACAGGTGGCCCGGCTGCACGCGAGGGCACTGGAGCGCAGCCGTCCCTTGTGGGAGGTCTACCTGATCACGGGGCTGAGCGGTGGCCGTGCGGCGATCTACTCCAAGATCCATCACGCCGCGATCGACGGAGTCTCCGGAGGCGACATCCTCACCGCTGTGCTCGACGTGAGCCCGCAGGGTCGTGAGCTGCCGGTGGTCGAGGCCTTCGAGGGTGAGCGGGCGCCCGATCCCACGTGGTTGCTGGCCCGAAGTGCGGTCTCCCTTGCCTTTCAGCCGATGCAGGCGGTCAAGGTCGTCACCGACCTGGCACGTTCGATTCCGTTGCTTACCAATGTTATTGGTCCTTCGCTCGCCAAGCTGAAGGCCGGGAGGGACAGCGGGGACCTGTTGTCCCAGCCGGGGCTGCGTGCGCCGGGCACGCCGTTCAACGCACCCATCACTTCGCACCGCACGCTGGCCTTCGCGGACCTTCCGCTGGCCGAGGTCAAGAAGCTGCGAGGAAGCGAGGGTCATGGTGACCTGACCGTCAACGACGTCGTGATGGCGCTGTGTGCCGGGGCGCTGCGCCGGTGGCTTCAGCTTCATGACGCCTTGCCCGACGCCCCCCTGGTCGCTGCCGTGCCGGTCTCGGTACGCACCCGGGACCAGCAGGGCACCTACGGCAACCGGATGTCGATGATGCTGGCGGCCCTGCCGACCAACCTGTCCGACCCCGGGAGTCGGCTTGGCGCCATGCACGAGGCCATGAGGGCAGCCAAGGACCAGCACGGCGCCATCCCGGCCAGCCTGCTCGCCGACGTCACCCAGTTCGCCATGCCGGCTCTGGCCAACCAGGCCTGGCGACTGTCCGCCCGGCTGCGGTTGATCGAGCGGGTGAACCCCTTCAACCTCTTCGTCTCCAACGTCCCCGGCCCGAGGGTGCGGCTCTACCTCGCCGGCGCTGAGGTGTTGGCGTACTACCCCGTGTCTGCGCTGGTCGACGGCCTGGGGCTGAACATCACGATGATGAGCTATCGCGGCAACCTGCACTTCGGGCTGATCGCCTGCCCTGAGCTGGTGCCGGACCTCGACGTCATGGCGGGCTACCTGCGCGAGGAGCTCGACGCGCTCATATCGGCGACCAATTCCGCTGACTAACGCCGTTGCGCGGCCGTCGCGTGGATACATTGTCCTCTCGGGCATGACGAGATGATCGGAGGTCGTCACAAGGTGGACGCGGATGGGCAGCTGGTGGGGGCCGCGCCTGCGGCAGAGGTGCGCGAATGAGCCCGCTTCACGATAGTGCGACCGACACCGTCAGCTGGGGTCTTCAGGTCGCCGCAGCCTGGGCCCTGCGGTTCCTGCTCGTGGTGGCCGCCCTGTTCGTGCTGCTCAACCTTCTCAACGCGGTCAGCCTGGTCACCATCACCGTGATCGTGGCGATCATGATCAGCGCGCTCCTGCAACCGGCGGTGGGGCTGCTGACGCGCCACCGGGTGCCCCGGATCCCTGCCGCGATCCTGGTGTTCGTGCTCGGCACGACGGCACTGGTTGCCGCTGCGTGGTTCGTCGTCCTGCAGATCTCGGTGAATGCCTCCGAGCTGGGTGGCCAGCTCCAGGATGCCGGCGTGACCATTCGCAACTGGCTGGTCACGGGACCGCCGCAGATGTCCGAGACCCGGGTCACCCAGATGATCGACGACCTGACCAAGGGCATCACCGACAACGGCGCCGGCGTGGCCCAGGGTGTGTTCAACACCGCCAACAGCGCGCTCGGCGTCCTCGGCGGGACGATCTTCTGCCTGTTCGCGATCCTGTTCCTGATGACCGACGACGGTGGCATCTGGCGGTGGGTCGTTCGGCTCTTCCCGGGTGAGGCCCGGGCCAAGGTGGCTCACGCCGGCGACGTGGCCTGGCGCACGCTGATCGCCTACATGCGCAGCACGGTCCTGCTGGCGCTGATCAACGCGGCCACCATGGTCGTGGTCATGCTCATCGCCGGTATGCCGCTCGTGGTGCCTCTGGGTGTGCTGCTCTTCCTTGGCTCGATGATCCCGCTGATCGGCATGCTCGTCGCCGGCGTCGTGGTTGTGCTGGTTGCACTGGTGACCAAGAGCGCTGTGATGGCCCTGGTCATGGCGCTCGCGCTGTTTCTCACCGTGCAGCTCGAGGGAAACCTGCTCAACCCCTACATCCTGGGCAAGGCCGTCCAGATCCATCCGCTCGGCATCCTGATGGGCGTCACCGCCGGCACCATCGTGGGCGGGATCTTCGGTGCGTTCATCGCGGTGCCCCTGGTAGCCATCCTGAACAACGTTGCCAACGACGTCCACGACGTCGACCTACCCGACCCCGTAAACCTAGGGACGGTGCCCCCGGATAGACCGTAAACCAAGGGACGGTGCCCCCGGGTGGTCCGTAAACCTAGGGACGGTGCTCCCTCGGCCTAGTGGCTTTGACTGGCACCGTCCCTAGGTTTGGTTGGTTGTGACTGGCACCGTCCCTAGGTTTGGAGATTCAACCGGAACACTCAACCCAGGCAAAGGTCTCTGACACTGTGAAGATCTCCGAGGTCCGCGCCCTGGTCCGGCTCCGCAAGCCTGAGCCGGATCGGGTCGAACGCACCCTGAGCCGTTGCGTGACCATCGAGGACCTCCAGCACGCAGCCTGGCGCCGTTGGCCCCGAAGTGTCCGCGGCTATGTTGAGGGCGGGGCGGACGGTTAGGTGAGCCTGGCGCGCAACCGCGCGGCATACGAGGGTCTGGGACTGGTGCCCTCGCCGTTGCGTGACGTCACCGACGTCGACCTGCGGACCTCGATCCTTGGCGGCGATTCGGCTCTTCCGTTCGCGTTGGCGCCGACCGGCTACAACCGGATGATGCACACGGACGGCGAGCTTGCGGTCGCCCGCGCCGCCCGGGACGCGGGCATCCCCTACACGCTGTCGACGATGGCAACGACGCGGCTCGAGTACGTGGCAGCGGATGTTGGCGGCGATCTGTGGTTCCAGCTCTACGTATGGCGCGACCGTGGGCTCGTGCGCGACCTGGTCGAGCGTGCCAAGGCCAGCGGGTACCGCGCGTTGATGCTCACCGTCGACACCCCGGTCACGGGCCTGCGCGTGAGGGACGCGCACAACGGCTTCACGATCCCGCCTCAGCTCAGCGCCTCGACCGTTCTGGACATGGCCCGCCATCCCCTGTGGTGTGCGAGTCTGCTGACGGGTCCGGCGATCACGTTCGCCAACTTCGGGCCCGAGATCGGCCGGACCCCCGAGGGTGTGATGGAGTTCGCCGCCAAGCAGTTCGACCCCTCGGTCTCGTGGGACGACCTCGCCTGGATCCGTGGGTTGTGGACCGGGCCTCTTGTGGTCAAGGGCCTGCTGAGCGCGTCTGACGCAGCTCGCGCCCTCGAGGTCGG
>JANOHS010000540.1:0-4287 GCA_031406655.1 Micrococcales bacterium | reverse complement strand
CGAGCGGTGAGCCTGCTCAGCTGCTTCTGGGCGAACTCCTTGGCCGGTTCCTTGCCATGCTTGATCGCCTCGTAGGCCACCGGGCCGTACTTGACGCCCAGCTTGACGACATTGGTCATTGCCTTTGCCTTGCCCGGCATGGTGGTCTCTCTCTCGGTCTGGTTCGTCCAGCCTAATGTCGTGCCATGAGCGATGCGCTGCGCCGCGAGTACTCCGGCGAGGGTCTGACCGAGTCTGAGCTGGCCGCCACCCCATGGGAGCAGGCCCGGAGCTGGGTGGACGACGCGGTCTACCGCTCGGTCCAGCGCGATGACGTGCCGGAGCCGCTTGCCATGTCCCTGGCCACGGTCGATGAGGCTGGGCGCCCGGACGTTCGAGCCGTCCTCATGCGCTTCTTCGACCCCGCCGGCCCGGGCTTCGTCACGAATCTCGAATCGGCCAAAGGCATTCAGATTGCAGGCAGTCCGAGAGTTGCCGCGAACCTGGTCTGGCCCGCGATGTATCGCGCCATCCGTTTCCGGGGGACGGCCCACCAGCTCGACCGGGACGAGGTCGGGCGCTACTTCGGCGAGCGCCCCTGGGGTTCTCGGATCAGCGCCTGGGCCTCGCGGCAGTCCAAGGTGATCGACGGCCGGGCCGGTCTGGAGGAGGCGTTCACGCGGTATGCCGCCCGCTGGCCCGACCTGGGAAGCCCCACCGATGTGCCCGTCCCTGACTTCTGGGGCGGGTACCGGATCACGTGCGACGAGGTGGAGCTCTGGGCCGGCCGGAGCAACCGGCTGCACGACCGGCTGGCCTTCGTCCGCGTGGGCGACGGTGCGCTCGACGAAGCCGGCGCGTGGCGGCTGGAACGGCGCCAACCGTAATACCCCTTTGCTCACCTCAGGCCGGTTTGCTCAGTTCAGACCGCTCGAAGGCCCCAGATCCGGCTCCAGAACCGGCCTGAAGTGAGCAAGGGCGGCAAACCGGCAAGGATGGGCGCCATGACTGGACCCCAGCAGGCTCCGTCGCTGGCCGAGCGGCGGCGCCTCGCGACACCCGGCGTCGAACGAAACCTCATGGGCAGGCACCCGGTATCGCCCCATGACGAGCTGCGCAGCCTCATCGCCGAGCTCGCCCGGTCCGACGACGCAACCTGGGACCGTTATGGCGAGGGCGGTCCGGTCGCCGCTTTGGAGAGCCAGGTTGCCGAGCTGCTCGGCAAGCCTGCGGCAGTGATGTTCCCGAGCGGCACCATGGCTCAGCAGTCGACGCTTCGGGTGTGGAGCGATCGGCGCGCGAGCCGGCGAATCGCCATACCGGCGCTGTCCCACCTGCTGCACCACGAACAGGACGGACCCAGGCTGCTCAACAGCTTTGAGTGGGCGCTGTTGACGACCGGGGGAGTCGTCCCGACCGTGGACCACCTCGAGGCCGTCCCGGGGCGACTGGGCGCGGCGCTGTTGGAGCTTCCGCTGCGCGACGCCGGCTACCTGCTTCCGTCATGGGAAGAGCTCGAGGCGTTCTCGGGCGCCTGTCGCGATCGAGGGGTGCCGCTGCACCTGGACGGCGCCCGGATCTGGGAGTCCGCGCCGCACCTCGGGCACAGCCCCGAACAGATCGCCGGGCTCGCCGACACGGTCTACGTCTCGTTCTACAAAGGTCTGCGCGGGCTGGCCGGCGCGGTCGTCGCCGGACCCGAGGACGTCATCGCCGAGGTGCGGCTCTGGCGCAGCCGTCACGGAGGCACCTTGTGGACGATGCTCCCGTATGCCGTGTCGGCCCTGAGAGGGCTGCGCGATGAGCTGCCGCGGATGGCGGAGTATCACCAGCGTGCGCTCGAGATGGCAGAGCTGTTGGCGGCCAAGGGGATCCGCACGTTCCCCCGGCAGCCGCACTGCAACGCCTTCCGCCTGTTCGTCGAGGCCCCCGGCGACGTCGTGATGGAACGGGTGGTCACCGCCATGGAGCGCGAGCGCCTCGCGGTGACGCCTCCGTGGGGGGACTCCGATGACGTGCCTGGTTGGTCGTGGACCGAGTTCACGGTCGGCCCGGCCACCATGGACTGGTCGCCGGAGGACGCGGTCGACCTCCTCGTGCGGGTCCTGCTCGGCTGAGGGAGTGCTTCGTTCATCACCCGGACCCACTCCTTGCTCACTTCAGGCCGCTCAAACGGGCCAAATCTGGCCCAGAAACCGGCCTGAACTGAGCAAACCGGCCTGAGGTGAGCAAAGGGCATGGGACAACCCGTGAGGTCTGGGAAGACCAGGGTGCGATGGACGGGTCGCACATCCTCACGGGCTGCGGTGTCTGCATGGGATTGCGGTCACCACTGCGTCCTGCCGCTGATCGCCCCGAGGGGCGCTCAGGGACGGCTGGCTAGCGCGCAGCCACCTCACGCGTCCGTTGGTTAATCACTAGGCGGACCACCTCCCTTCTCGTGTCCCTACACGTTAGGTCGGCGGATGCGCGCTCGCAACGGTTTTGTTCCGGTAGGCCAACCCAGGACCTGGCTCGCGCAGGCGCGATCGGGGACTCAGATCGGGCGCACCGTCGCCGCGACAACCGAGATCCACACCGCTTCGGCCTGGGCGAGAAGGCGACCGTCGCCGGCATACAGTGCCGTCCCGCTGTGGTACTTGCGCCCCTCCTGCCCCCGCGGCCAGGCCATCACCACGTGCGGAGCCCCGACCACCGGCAGCTCCTGCACCGAGGCCGTCATCGTCCCGAGCACGAGCTCGCGTCCGGCGATGCCAGAGGCCCAGGCCCCCGGGCAGTCGAGCGCCGCCCAGACCAGCTCGGGGGTCGACTCGCGCGGTGTCCAGGCCGCGGCGCGCAACGTCGTATGCCCGGCCAGCAGACCCGTGTGCAGGCAGAGCGCGTCGGAGGGGTCGCGCCCGGTTCCGCAGGTGAAGCACGTGGGAAAGGGATGAGAGCTCAGGCCCTCGTATGCCGCCCCGGCCGCCTCAGCCGCGGCGTGCGTCGCCGGCGCAGGGACCTCGGCGGCGTCCAGGGGCTCCGCAGCGAAGGCCTGAGCGACCAGGGTCGGGCCGTCCCAGACCTCGACCGTGCCGTCGTCCCCACGTGAGATCGCCATCTCGGTGTCCAGCGGCGGTGGCGTGCGCAGCCGGACCGTGACTGCGCCACCCTCCAGAGCCCCGTCGACCAGCTGGGCCAGGTGGCCGCTCGTCCAGCCCCCGTTGCCCGACATCGGCGGGCCGCAGAACCTGGCCGGGACGACAAAGGATTCGCTCATGGGATCGAACGCTAGTCGGTCGCGTCGAACGGGGCCGCCGCATGGACAATTAGTGAGAGGGTGTGTGCGTGACGGACTTGATCGACACCACCGAGATGTACCTCCGGACGATCTTCGAGCTGGAGGAGGAGGGCACAGTGCCTCTGCGGGCCCGCATCGCCGAGCGTCTGGGCCACTCAGGTCCTACCGTCTCCCAGACGGTGGCGCGGATGGAGCGTGACGGTCTGCTCTCGCTCGCCGGCGACCGCCACCTCGAGCTGTCGGAGGAAGGACGTCGGCTTGCGACGCGCGTCATGCGCAAGCACCGACTGGCCGAGCGACTGCTCCTGGACGTCGTCGGACTCGAGTGGGAGTTCGTCCACGAGGAGGCGTGTCGGTGGGAGCACGTCATGAGCGAGCGGGTCGAGCGCAAGATCCTGGCCCTGCTCGGTGAGCATCGCGAGAGCCCCTACGGCAACCCGATCCCGGGGCTCGACGAGCTGGGGGAGCAACCGAACGAGGACTTCCGCCGGGGCGTGACCAGCCTGGTCGAGCTGGCCGTCGAGATGCCCAGAGTCGTGACCGTCCGCCGGATCGGCGAGCCTGCCCAGGTGGATCCGGAGGCGCTGAACCTGCTCACGGAGGCCGGCCTGATGCCAGGCCAGAGCGTTCGCGTGCGCCTGGAGGGTGGCCGGATCGTGGTTGTGCGCGAAGGATCCGACGAGGCCGCCGGGGTCTCCTTGCCCGAGGACGTCGCGGCCCACGTCTTCGCCGACACCCCGCGCTAGGCGTACCTTCGCTCATCTCTTGGGCAGTTCTTGGGCTCGCCGTGATCAGAATGTGACATTTGGCCGGACCGTGTGTACGTTGGTTGGGCTTCACCTTCCCGGTGAAGTTCTTGACGTGGTTCGCCTAGTCCTGTCACCACGTTGGAGACTCTCAACTTCCGCTTGGCAGGGGCGGGGGACCCACTTTCGGGGCGTCGAGAGACGCTCCTTGGGGTGAAGCCCTCTCGCTGGTGCTCGACTTCGGTCGATCGCCGGACGTGATGGCCGGGTGATACCTCCCACCCG
>JANOHS010000460.1:0-9621 GCA_031406655.1 Micrococcales bacterium | reverse complement strand
CCTCGTTGATCATCTCCGGGTCGAGCGCCGAGGTCGGCTCGTCGAAGAGCATGACCTTGGGGTCCATCGCCAGGGCGCGGGCGATGGCTACGCGCTGTTGCTGACCACCGGAGAGCTGCGCGGGATACTTGTCAGCCTGTTCCGTGATGCCGACCCGCTCGAGAAGCTGGGTGGCGCGCTCGTTGGCCTTGTCCTTGTCCAAGCCGCGAACCTTGATGGGCCCCAGCGTGAGGTTCTCGCGAATCGTCTTGTGCGCGAACAGGTTGAAGGACTGGAACACCATCCCGACATCCGCGCGGAGCTTGGCCAGCTCCTTGCCCTCGTCGGGCAGCGGGACGCCATCGATGGTGATCGTGCCGGACTCGAACGTCTCGAGGCGGTTGATCGCGCGACACAGGGTGGACTTGCCCGAACCCGAAGGGCCGATGACGACCACGACCTCGCCCTCGCCGATGGTCAGGTCGATGTCCTTGAGGACGTGCAGGTCCCCGAAGTGCTTGTTGACCTTCTCCAGAACGACCAGGGGTCGATGTGTGGCCGCTGGTGAGCCGGTCGAATCCGTCGGGCTGCTATCCGTTGGCGAGTCCGTCATGTCGACACAGTAACCGCTCGCTGGGCGCGTTCCGGAGGGGCGCTGAGGTCACGGTTCGGTCATGATCTCGTTCCGGCTCAGGCCGTCTGCCCAGGGGCAAGGTGTGGTGGAGCGTGGCCACTAGTCTGTTTCAACATCGACAGAGGAGGGCGGATGTTGTCCAGCGAAGTCTTGAGCGAGGCCTTCAGCCGGGTCCAAGGGATCGTCCACTTCGCGCTCGCCGGCGCGAGCATGGACGTGCTGACCTACCGTGCGGACGCAGAGGCGAACACGATCGCCTGGTTGGTCTGGCACCTGACCCGGGTCCAGGACGACCACATCGCCGAGCTCATGGGCGAGGACCAGGTGTGGACCTCCGGCGGCTGGGCCGACCGGTTCGACCTCCCGTTCGACGCTGCGGCAACGGGCTACGGGCAGGGTGCCGATGACGTGGCAGGTGTTCGCGTCGAAGCCTCGCTCCTAGGCGGCTACTACGACGCTGTTCACGCCCGGACCCTTGACTACCTGGGCACTCTGGGCGATGCCGACTTCGTCAGGATCGTCGATACGTCGTGGAACCCGCCGGTGACGCTGGCAGTCCGCCTGGTCAGCATCCTCTCGGACGACCTGCAGCACGCGGGCCAGGCCTCGTACGTGCGCGGGCTCGCAAAACGCGCCGGGATCTGAGCCCTCGACCCATCAGGACAGCTTGACCTGCACACCCGGCGACGTCGGGGAGCCGTGCAGCTCGATGCTGGCGATCTTCGTGCCCGGGACCACGTCGAACACCACGGGGGAGTGCTCCAGCGTGATACCGGGGTGGATCAGCTGTACGAACTTGAGGGCTTCCTTGGTGTAGAGGATCGCGGAGCTGGGCTCGACCGCCTGGCCCCTGTCGTTCAACAGGTACTGGCATGCGCAGTCAACCCGTTTTGGCTCGTTGCCGACGTTGGTGACGTTGACCCGGACGATCACGAACTCGCCCTTGGCCTTCAACGTCGTGTTCAGCTTCCCCGGGAAGGTCCTTCCGGGGCGCTCAACGGCGGTCACGACGAACTCGAACGTGCCGTCGCGAACCTTCGTGCCGATGCCAACGGTCGCCGCGTTGGCCTGGAGCTCGCTGGTGGCACTCGGCTGGGGGTGGGTCATTGCCGTGTCCGAGGTCCCTGGTTCGCCTTCGCTGTGGACAACCTGAATGATCGCAAACACGATGATGAGTCCGAGCGGCAGGAGGATGCGCACCTTCGTGAACCAGCGACGGGTTGCCCCGGGATGCACCTTCTCCGGTTTGGCCTGCGCTGCCGCATCCTCCGGGGGCACAAAAACGGGTGTAAAAACGGGGGTTGGGCTGGGCTGGAAATCGATCATCTCTCGTCCCGTCCTGACAAAACCGCCCGGCAGGAAGCAATGCAACCTGTCAAAGACAGGCCTACGCCCATCTAGCGACGATTGGGCCTGAACTGCCCCGTCCGACGTGTGATGTAGGTCATACAAATCGACCGACTTGGGGCAATGTCAGCGCGCGAACAGAGACGGCAGTGGGGCAGCAGGGGCTTGAACCCTGGACCGACGGATTATGAGTCCGTTGCTCTAACCAGCTGAGCTACTGCCCCTGACCTGCACGCCGAACCGCGACGTGCGTCTGGTGAGCCTACGCGGTGCGTTGCGACGGCCCCCTCGCTGGCAGGAGGCCGTCACCCAGTTCGTCGATTATCTGGTGCTGGTGCGACGAATGGGGCACAATTGAAGCGACTCCTGCTTGTCGGGAGCCGCTGCATGGCAGAGCCGGTCCGTTGCGAGGTCGTTGGGGAAGACGTCCCTCGCACACAGGAGGTCCGGGTGTCTGTCTCAATGCCGCGTGTCATGACGCGCGGGGTGGTGTTCATTCACTCCACCCCGGCTGCGTTGTGCCCTCACATCATCTGGGCGCTGGAGTCAGCGCTCGGCCAGCCGGTTGCCCTGGAGTGGACCCGCCAACCGCTGGGTCCCAAGCTGGTGCGAGCCGAGCTGTCCTGGGCCGCAGAGGCCGGCACCGGCGCCGAGGTCGCCAGCTCGCTACGCGGTTTTGACCACCTTCGCTACGAGGTGACCGAGGAGCCCAGTGCCGGCAGCGACGGCTCGCGCTGGTCGCACACCCCGAGCCTGGGGATCCACCACACGTGGACCTCTGCCGCCGGCGATGCCGTGGTCAACGAGGATCGCCTTCGTGCGGCGGTCTCGGTGAGCAAGGGCGACCCGAGGGTTCTGGCCGAGGAGCTCGACCTGCTCCTGGGAGCGGCCTGGGACGAAGAGCTCGAACCCTTCAGGTATGCCGGCGAGGGAGCCCCCGTGCGCTGGTTGCACAAGGTGAGCTGAGGCCTCAGCCAACTCTGTCTGCCCGATCACCGTCCGCGATGACTGTGAGGTTTGGGTCGCCAGGGCAGCCGAAACCTCACAGTCATTGCGGACGGTGATGAGAGGCGCAGGGTCGCCAGGACGGCCGAGACCTCGCAGTCACGGCGGACGATGATCAGACGCTGCGAATCGCCAGTGCCACGTTGTGGCCGCCGAACCCGAAGGAGTTGTTCAGGGCCGCGATGTCACCGCTCGGCAGCTTGCGGTGCTCGCCGTGAACGACGTCCAGGGAGATCGCGGAGTCGAAGTCGTCGAGGTTGATCGTGGCCGGGGCCAGCCGGTGGTGGATCGCAAGGACGCTGAAGATCGTCTCGAGGGCACCAGCGGCACCGAGCAGGTGGCCGGTCATCGACTTGGTCGCGCTCACCGGCATGTGGTCGGCCTCGTCGCCGAAGGCCAGCCGGATGGCGTTGGACTCGGCGATGTCGCCCACCGGTGTTGAGGTGGCGTGGGCGTTGATGTGGACGATGTCCGTGGGCGTGAGGCCCGCGCTCTGGACGGCCTCACGCATGGCACGCGCTGCCCCGGCGCCCACGGGGTCCGGTGCGGCGACGTGGTGGGCGTCCGAAGACATGCCCAGCCCGGCGACCTCGGCGTAGATCTGGGCGCCGCGGGCTCTGGCGTGCTCCTCGGTCTCCAGCACGACCACAGCCGCGCCCTCGCCCAGGATGAACCCGTCGCGGCCGGTGTCATAGGGGCGCGAGGCTTGCTCAGGCTCGTCGTTGCGGGTCGAGAGGGCTTGCATCGCGGCGAACCCGGCGATCGGCATAGGGTGCATCGCGGCTTCGGTGCCGCCGGCGACGACAATGTCGGCGCGTCCGCTGCGGATCATCTCCATGCCGAGCCCGATGGCCTCTGCCCCGGAGGCGCAGGCGCTCACCGGTGTATGCGTCCCGGCGCGCGCACCGAGCTCGAGAGAGACGGCGGCGGCAGGGCCGTTGGGCATCAGCATGGGGACCGCGAGCGGGAAGACGCGTCGAACGCCCTTCTCCTTCAAGGTGTCCCATTGATCAAGGAGCGTGTTGACACCGCCGATGCCCGAGCCCATGACGACGCCGAGACGCTCCGGGTCGACCTCGGGTGTGCCCGCGTCGGCCCAAGCCTCACGGGCTGCGATCAGCCCGTACTGGCCGGCGGGGTCCAGGCGACGAGCCTCGACCTTGGCGAGAAGCTCGAGGGGTGACACCTTGATGGTGGCGGCGATCTTCACGGGGAGCTGGTAGGTCTCGACCCAGTCGAAGGGCATCAGGCGCACGCCCGACTCCCCGGCGAGAATCGCTTCCCAGGTCTCGGTGACATTTCCCCCGACGGGGGTGGTCGCACCCAGACCGGTCACGACGATGCGCTGCTCGCGGTTCGAGGTCATTGGGGGTCTGCTCCTTGTTCTCAGTGGCCCGGGGACACCGGGGGTCCGGCGGGTACGGCATACAGCAGTCTGGCTGTGGCTCTGGCGCGGGCGCATCCCTCTGCGGAGACGGCGCCCCGGGCCAGCCGTGGTGCCTTGGCGCTGGTCAGCGGAAACGCACCACGGCGGAAGGCACGGTCAGGCTTGCGCCTTCGTGATGAAGCCGACCGCGTCGCGGACCGTCTTGAGGTTCTTGACCTCGTCATCGGGGATGCGCACGCTGAACTTCTCCTCGGCGTTGACGACGATCGTCATCATCGACAGCGAGTCGATGTCGAGGTCATCGGTGAACGACTTGTCGAGCTCGACCGAGGCAGTGTCCAGGCCGGTCTCTTCGTTGACGATCTCAGCGAGACCCTCGAGGATCTCTTGCTCGCTCTGGGCCATGAGGCCAACTCCTTGTTGTTGTGGTGCTTGGGATAGATCGGTTGTGCTGTCTGACCCGAATGGCCCGTCGGGACGGCGGGAGCTTTACGGGAGGACGACGACCTGCGCGGCGTAGACGAGCCCGGCGCCGAACCCGATCTGCAGGGCCAGGCCCCCGTGGGGCGCCTCACCCGAGTCAAGCATGCGTTGGGTTGCCAGCGGAATCGAGGCCGCTGAGGTGTTGCCGGTCTCGGCGATGTCGCGGGCAATCGGGAGGTCCGCCGGCAGCTTGAGCTGTTTGGCCAGGGCGTCGATGATGCGCATGTTGGCCTGGTGGGGGATGAAGGCGTCGAGGTCCTCGGCCTTGATGCCGGCCTGGTCCAGAGCCGCCTGCGCCACGGGGGCCATGTCCCAGACCGCCCAGCGAAACACTGCCGGTCCCTCCATCGTGATCGCCGGCCAGTCGATGTCGCCTCCGCGCAGCTCCACCCACGAGTTGCGCTGCGAGATGGTCTTCCACCGGGAGCCGTCAGAGCCCCAAACGGTGGGACCGATCCCGGTGAAGTCCGAGGGCCCGACAACCGCGGCACCGGCGCCGTCGCCGAAGATGAAGGCAGAGCCCCGGTCGGTCTTGTCGGTGAAGTCCGAGAGCTTCTCGACGCCCACGACCAGGACGTGCTCGGCGCTGCCACCGCGGACCATGTCGTTGGCCAGCGCGATGCCGTGGCAGTAGCCGGCGCAGGCCGCGGAGATGTCGAACGCTGCAGCGGGGGTGGCGCCGATGCGGTCGGCGACCATCGTTGCCGCGGCCGGCGTCTGGTAGGGGTGGGTGGCCGTGGCGAGCACGACGGCGCCGATCTGCGAAGCGGTGATCCCGGCCGCCTTGAGTGCCTCGACGGACGCTGCGGCCCCCATGTCGACCACCGTCTCGTCGACTGCCGCAAAACGACGCGAGATGATGCCGGAGCGCTCACGGATCCACTCGTCTGAGGAGTCGATGTGCTCGCAGATCTCGTCGTTGGTGACCACGCGCTCGGGGCGGTACCCGCCGACACCCCAGATGCGGGTATGCGCTGGTCCCGTCCGATTGCTCAGGCTCCGGCGATGCTGGGGAACTGTGGTTGTCATCTCGTGGTCTCCGCGTGGCTCGGACGGGTGCTTCGGAAGTCTGGGTCGGGTGTGGTTGGAGTCGGGGCGGCGTTGGCCTGGGCATGCTCACGGATCATCCGGTGAGCGTCGGAGAGCTGGTCGGGTGACTTCAGGGCGAGGACCTCGACGCCCGGAAGACCTCGCTTGGCCAGGTTGGCGAGGGCACCCGCCGGCGGGATCTCGATCAGGCCGGTGACCCCGAGCTCCTTGAACGTCTGCATGCACAGGTCCCAGCGAACGGGGGTGCTGACCTGGCTGACGAGGCGGCTGAGGACCTCGCTGCCGCTGTGCATCACCGTCCCGTCCCGGTTCGACACCAGGCGCGATCGAGGCTCGTGGGTGGACATGGAGCCAGCCATCGCGCCCAGCTCCCTGACGGCCGGGGCCATGTGCTCGGTGTGGAAGGCACCCGCAACCTGCAGCGGGATGACGCGCGACCTGGCGGGCGGGTCGGCGCTCAGTGCCGCCAGCTGTTCGTGGGTCCCGGCGGCCACGATCTGGCCGCCGCCGTTGTTGTTCGCTGCCGCAAGGCCGTGCTTGGCCAGCACCTGTGCCACCTCGTCACTGTCACCGCCCACGACGGCGCTCATGCCGGTCGGGGTGACTGCGCTCGCCTCGGCCATGAGCCGTCCGCGCTCGCGGACGAAGACCATGGCCTCCTCGGCGCTGATGACCCCGGCTGCGACCGCTGCGGTGATCTCGCCGACCGAGTGGCCGGCGCCGCCTCCCACCAGACGGCAGTGGTCGTCCGGGTCCGCGAACAGGGTCGGCAACGAGATCAGACCCGCAGCCACGATCAGCGGCTGGGCGACCGCGGTGTCCTTGATCGTCTCGGCGTCGGACTCGGTGCCGTGCGCGACCAGGTCGATCCCGGCAACCGTCGAGAGCCACATCATGCGGTCCCGCAGCCCGGGCAGCTCGAGCCACGGAGCGAGGAAGCCTGGAGTCTGGGAGCCCTGTCCGGGGCATACGAGAACGAGCACGTGTTAAGCCTTTCGTCTGTGCCGTGATCAGGTCGTGACCGAACGGCACCAACAATCGTCGCCCGATTTAGAGGGTTCCTACAAAAGATGGTCCTGCGGGCGACTGACTTGTGAGGCCTACCTTACCTTGAAGTGAGCGTCGCCACTCTCGCTCGGTGGACTCAGCCAGGCGGCCGACCGCGATGGCCAGCCGCACGGTATGGGCCTCTCGGGCATGGCTCAGGTCGTAGCCCGTCACCTGAGCGATCCGTCGCAGCCGGTAACGCACCGTGTTGGGGTGGACGAACAGGACCCGGGCCGTGGACTCGAGCCCGCCGCCACCGTCCAGGTAGGTCGTGGCCGTCTCGAAGAGGGCACCACCAACGGCCGACAACGGGCGGTAGACGCGGTCGATCAGGGCCCGGCGAGCCGGCGCGTCACCAGCAAGAACCCGCTCCGGCAGCAGTTCGTCCGCAAGGACGGGACGGGGCGCATCGGGCCACGCGCGCGCCGCGTCCAGGCCGGAGAGAGCCGCTCGGGCGGAGCGCCCCGCGGCGAACAGGTGCGGCACGGTGGGACCGATCACGATGGGGCCGTCTCCGAAGCAGTCCGCCAGAGCACGGACCGTGAGGGGCGGGTCCTCCAAGTCCCCGAGGATGGCGACCAGGCGTCGTCCCTGCACCGCCCCAAGACACTCAACCTCGAGATGGGAAGCCAGTCGCCGCAAGGTATCCACGACGCCGGCGGTGTCGCCCTCAGGAGCCACACCGGCGACGACCGCCACGTGGCTGACCGCCCCCCAGCCCAGTGCCGAGGCGCGTGACTGCATCGAGTCGTCGGCCTCTCCGATAAGCACGGCGTCGACGACCAGGGACTCCAGCCGCGCGTCCCAAGCACCGCGCGCCTCAGCTGCTCCGGCGTAGACCTGAGCGGCCCCGAAGGCGATCTCGCGCGAGTAGCGCAACACGGACTCGCGAAGGTTCTGTGCCTCCCCGGGAGCCGCGAGGTGCTCGACGTCGTCCTCGACCACGTCAACGACCGAGCGCACCAGATCGAGTGTCTGAACCAGGCTGATGGAGCGGGTCAGCTCACGCGGCGCGGTCCCGAAGACATCCACCGAGACCTGCGGGGTGTCGCTGGGGTCGCGGTACCACGCGATGAAGGCAGCGATACCGGCCTGGGCGACGAGTCCGACCCATGAGCGATCCTCGGCGGAGAGGGCGCGGTACCAGTCGTAGTGCGTTTCCATGTGCTTGTTCGCAGCCGTCGAGAGCGCGCCCGAGCTCAGCTCGAGCCGTCGTTGTGTGGCCGCGCTGCCGCGCGGGCGTTTGGCCGCCATAAGGGCAGCCTATTTGTATGCCGGTGACAAGCGCCGGTCCGGACGTTCTCGAGATGGCGGTCGGTCAGCCGGCAGTCGGCGGGACCGGCATGTCGTAGATGACCCACATGGTGCGCTCGGCGACCTGGTCGTACTTGCTCCGCGCACGGTGGTTGTCATCGGCCGTGACCCAGCGGATCTTGCTCCAGCCGCGCTTTCGGGCGATGGTGCGCAGGGCGTCCAGCAGGGCGTCCACCGCGCCCGTGCCACGTGCGGATGGCTCGATGAAGAGGTCATCGAGGTGGCCGGCCACGGCAGCGGCCAGCGGCCGGAAGTACGGGCGGTAGTGCGCCAGGCCCACCGCGGTTCCGGTCGCGTCGCGAACCAGAAGCCCCTTGACGTCATGGTGGGGATCGCTGAGCCAGGACCAGACAAGATCGAGCTGGGCGTCCGTCACCGGCTCGCGGTAGAAGTCTGCGTAGCCGCGATAGAGCTCCCGCCAGCGCGCGGCATCCTCGGGGCGGGGCGGTTCGACCGTGAAAGACGTTGACACAGAGGCGAACCCGGGGTTCACCGCGTCAGAGGGGACCATGCCTCGAACCTAGTCCTCGGCCAGCACCAACGCGGCCGACGCGTGCGGGTCCAGAGCCAGCAGCTCGGCACCCTCGGGCAGCGGCGGGGGAGTGCCGCCCCATTCCGGGCACAGGGCACGGTGGTCGCACCAGTCGCAGAGCTTCGATCTGCTCGGCCGCCAGTCACCGGTCCGGGCGGCCGTCTCGATGGCCAGCCACAAGGCCTTGAGCTTGCGTTCCACGGCGAGCAGATCCGACTCGTCGGGGGCGTAGCGCACGATCTCGGAGTTGCCCAGATAGACCAGCTGCAGCATCCGCGGCACCTGACCACGCAGCCGCCACAGCACCAGGGCGTAGAACTTCATCTGGAACAACGCCTTGGCCTCGAAGAGCTCCGAGGGCGACCGCCCGGTCTTGTAGTCGACCACGCGCATCTCGCCGGTGGCGGTGAGGTCGAGCCGGTCGACGTAGCCGCGCAGGGTCAGGCCGTCCAGGTCGGTCTCGACATAGAGCTCGCGCTCGGCCGGCTCGAGGCGTGTCGGGTCCTCGAGGGTGAACCACCTCTCGATCAGCGAGACCGCGTCGCCGAGCCAGCTCGCCATGGCGGTCAGATCTGTCTCGTCAACGAGTGTTGCCAGCTCCGGCTCGCCCTCGAGCAGCGCCTGCCACTGTGGCTCGACCATCGCCGCGGCAGCCTCGATCGTGCGACCATCCGCCGGCAGGTCGAACAGCCGCTCCAGCACCGAGTGCACGAGCGTGCCCCTCGCCGCGGCTGCGCTGGGCGCCTGGGGCAGCTTGTCGATCACCCGGAAGCGATAGAGCAGTGGACACTGCATGAAGTCAGAGGCCCGGCTCGGGGACAGTGCGGTAACCATGCAAGGCAC
>JANOHS010000440.1:0-1568 GCA_031406655.1 Micrococcales bacterium | reverse complement strand
ACCGGCCCAGACCCGCTGTCCGGTCGCGACGGGCGCACGCCTCGGTCGGGGTGGCCACGCACAACGCCCTGCGTGACTTCTGGGACCTCGCACCGGTCGAGCGCACTCCGACGTCAGTGGAGCGGCTGGTGACGCATTCGTGGATAGACGCCGGCTTCCGCGACCCCGACCAGTAGGCGCTCTGGCGCGTTCGCACGACCGAGGCCGTGACGGCATACCTGCGAAGGGTCGACCGCGACCAGCAACCGCTGGGTGTCGAGCGCACCGTCTCCCTGCACACCGAGACGCTCGCCGTGACCGGTCGGCTGGACCGCCTCGATGACCGCGACGGTGAGCTGGTGGTCGTCGACTACAAGACCGGGCGGGCGCAGCTCACCGACGACGACGCACGCACCTCACTGCCCATGGCGCTGTATGCCGTCGCGGTCGCCGGGATGTTCCGGCGCCCCTGCGAGCGGGTCGAGCTCCACCACGTGCCAACGGGAGCCGTGCTCACGCACCAGCACACCCCGGAGAGCCTGCGACGCAAGGTCGCGGAGGCAGAGTCGATCGCCTCCGACCTGCGCCGGGCCGATGCCGGCTTTGCCGAGTCTGGGGTCGAGTCGCCCCTGTTCGCGCCCCGGGTCTCGCCGATCTGCGCGTGGTGCGACTTCCGGGCGCACTGCCCCGAGGGCCAGCGGGTCGGGCCGGAGAAGTCCGACTGGGCAGGGCTGGAGACCGATGACCCGGCGGCAGGCGAGCCCGCGGGCTGAACCGGAAGGGTGTGGACTCCATCCACACAAATCCGACTCAATGTGGGCCGTTGTTACATGGAGGTGCGACAGCAGGCTCCATAGTGTGGCCGGTGAGCCGCTCGTGCAACGTGCCGTATGTGCACCCCTTGCGAACCGCCGGCTCAAACCAGATCTGACGGGAAGGCTGCATGGACGCGAACACACCAGCGCGGGGAGCGATGAGCTCCTCGGTCCCGCTGCTGCAGACACGTGGCCTGACCAAGGAGTTCCGGGGCTTCCTGGCGGTCAACGAGGTCGACCTCGCCATCATGGCCGGCACCATCCACGCCCTCGTCGGCCCGAACGGCGCTGGCAAGACGACCCTGTTCAACCTGTTGACCGGTTTCCTGACGCCGAGCGCAGGCTCGATCCTGTATCGCGGCGCCGACATCACCGGCAAGGCGCCCGAACAGATCGCCCACCTGGGCATAGCCCGGTCCTTCCAGATCACCAGCCTCTTCGACCAGCTGACCGGTCTCGAGCACCTCGAGCTCGCCCTCGCCAGCCCTACCGGCCTGGGGATGCGGTTCTGGCGCTCGGAACAGGCGATGGGCCGGTTCCGGACCCGTTCCCTGGAGCTCATCGACCAGGTCGGCCTGGCTGACCTGGCCGACAAGCCCGCCGGCGCCCTGGCGTACGGCCAGAAACGGGCACTGGAGCTGGCCCTGGCCCTCGCCCTCGAGCCGTCCCTGCTGCTGCTCGACGAGCCGACGGCAGGAATGGGGCTGGAGGACGTCGACCGCACGATCGCCCTGGTCAAGCAGGTCGCCAGTGGCCGCACAGTGGTGTTCGTCG
>JANOHS010000386.1:0-3118 GCA_031406655.1 Micrococcales bacterium | reverse complement strand
CGGTGGGCATCTTCTACAACAAGAAGAAGCTGAACGCCGCGGGTCTGCAGGCACCCTCCACGTGGAGCGAGTTCCAGTCCTCCCTGGCGACCCTCAAGGGCAAGGGCGAGGTTCCGCTGGTCCTCGGCAACCTCGAGAAGTGGCCGGCCATCCACGTCTTCGGCACTGTCCAGGGCCGGACGACACCCGCTGAGACCATCACGTCGCTGGCGTTCGGCCGCAGCGGCGCCACCTGGAAGTCGACGGAGAATCTCAAGGCAGCGACGACGCTGGTCGACTGGGTGGACAAGGGGTACTTCAACAAGGGCATCAACGGCGAGGACTACGACCCGGCCTGGCAGGGGTTCACCAAGGGCACAGGGGTCTACCTGATCGCGGGCACCTGGCTGCAGGCTGACCTTGGCAAGGCGATGGGCGCTGACGTCGGCTTCATGCTGCCCCCGGGGGCCGCGGCCGGCGACAAGCCGGTGGCCACGGGTGGGACCGGGCTTCCGTTCGCGATCACGTCCAAGAGCAAGAACCCCGATGCCGCCGCTGCCTACATCAACTTCATCACCAGCAAGGACGCCATGGCGGTCCTCGCCAAGACCGGCAACCTGCCCGTAGCGGACACCTCCACCCAGGAGGTCACGGGCAGCCTGCAGAAGGATGTCTTCACAAGCTTCGGCACCATCGTCGAGCAGGACGGGCTGGTCCCTTACCTCGACTACGCGACGCCCACGATGCCCGACACCATCGGCGCGGCCCTGCAGGACCTGCTCGCCAAGAAGGCCACGCCGGAGGAGTTCGTCGACCGGCTCGAGAAGGACTACACGGCCTTCGCCTCAGCCAAGCGCTAAGAGGCCGC
Organism: Micrococcales bacterium; assembly: GCA_031406655.1. Taxonomy (GTDB): domain Bacteria; phylum Actinomycetota; class Actinomycetes; order Actinomycetales; family Dermatophilaceae; genus UBA4719. The sequence goes on along the minus strand of JANOHS010000386.1, from coordinate 2,271 downwards.
GTGGTGAGGCGACCCGCCCGGGCCGGGACGGCGGTGACGACCAAGCGGGTCTCCGGTCCTCCCGGCGAGCCGCGGCGGATCGCCTACCTTTACCTGCTGCCGGCCCTCGTCGTCTACTCGGCGTTCCTGCTGTATCCGCTGCTGAGGGCGGTGCAGATCTCGTTCTACGACTGGAACGGGCTGACGCTGGGGCGCTGGATCGGGCTCGACAACTATCGGGAGGTACTCACCGACGAGGGGCTCCGCGGCGCCTTTGGCCACGCCCTCGTGCTGATGGTCTTCTTCGCGGTCATCCCCACGGTCGTGGGCCTGCTCCTGGCGTCGGTGCTCAACCGGGCCAAGGTGCGGGGGCTGTCCTTCTTCCGGACGGTGGTGTTCCTGCCCCAGGTCGTGGCGATGGTCGTCGTCGCGGTCGCGTGGCGCCGCATCTACGCCCCTGACGGGAGCCTCAACACCCTGCTGAGCGCGCTCGGCCTGGACTCGCTGACCCGTGGCTGGCTGGGCGACTACGACTTCGCCCTGCCGGTCGTGGGGTTCGTGGGCACCTGGTTCGAGACCGGGCTGGTGACGGTGCTGCTGCTGGCGGGTATGAGCCGGATCAACGGTGAGCTCTATGAGGCCGCGCGACTGGACGGCGCCGGGGCGGTGCGCGAGTTCTTCGCCGTGACGCTGCCCTCGGTCCGGGGCGAGATCGCCGTGGCGTTGACCCTGACCGTGATCGCGGCCCTTCGCACCTTTGACCTGGTCTACGTCACCACCCGGGGCGGGCCGGGCAGCTCGACGTCCGTGCCGTCATACGAGGTGTATCACCGGGCGTTCGAGCTGGGCCGCGTCGGATCGGCCGCGGCGATCGGAGTCTCCCTGACGGTCGTGATCTTCGCGATCTCGTTCGCCATCACCCGCATCGGTGACCGGGGCAGCTCATGAGGGTCTCTCGCGCGGAACGCACGGCGAACTACGTCATCCTGGTTGCCTTCGCTCTCTTCGCCGTCATCCCCATCCTGACCATCCTGCAGGCGGCCCTCGGTCCGAGCGACACAGCGGGCGCAGCGGGTACAACAGGGACCGGCTTGGCCGGTCTGCACCTCGAGAACTTCACCGAGGCGTGGCAGGTCGGTCACTTCGGCCAGTACATGAAGATGAGCTTCATGGTGTCGGCATCGGTGGTGGCCGTCAGCGTCGGTCTGTCGATCCTGAGCGGATTCGCCTTTGGCACCATGCGTTTTCGCGGGTCAACCGCGCTGTTCTACCTCTTCCTGCTGGGCATCATGATGCCCAGCGAAGCCATCGTCGTGCAGCTCTTCTTCGACCTGCGCGCTGTCGGCCTCACCGACACCTTCTGGGCTGTCGCCCTGCCCCAGGTCGCCCAGTCCGTGGCCTTCGGGACGTTCTGGATGCGTGCCTACTTCCGCTCCAGCAGCAGGTCACTGATCGAGGCGGCAAGGCTGGACGGCGCGACCAACCGCCGCATCCTCTGGCAGGTGCTCGTGCCCCTCGCGAGGCCGGCCGTCGTCACCCTCACCGTCCTGATCTTCATGTGGACCTGGAACGAGTTCCTGATCCCGCTGGTGATGGTGACCGACGAGTCCCTGCGCACAGCCCCGCTGGGACTGGCCTTCTTCCAGGGCCAGTACACCCAGGGGTTCACTCTGCTGGCCGCCGGTGCCGTCATCGTCGCCACGCCGGTCGTCGCGCTCTATCTGATCCTTCAGCGCCACTTCATCTCGGGCATGCTCGAGGGCGCTGTCCGTGAGTAGGCCCAGCGTGAGTAGTCGGCCATGAGCGCGCACGGCCACGGCCATGGCCAGCTGACCGACCACCGACAGCGGCTGATGATCGTGCTGGCCATCACCGCCACAGTGCTGGTCGTCGAGGTCGTCGGTGCCGCCGTCTCGGGGAGCCTGGCGCTCCTGGCCGACGCGGGGCACATGCTCACCGACGTGGCCGGCCTGACCCTCGCCTGGGTTGCCTCCGCGTTGGCGCGGCGTCCGGCAACGCTGGCCCGAACCTGGGGATTTCGACGCGCCGAGGTGCTCGCGGCAGCGGGGCAGGCGGCGGTACTTCTGGCCGTGGGCGGCTTCGTCCTGGTTGAGGGGGTGCGCAGGCTGTTCGACCCACCGGAGGTTGCCTCGACCGCGATGCTGGCCTTCGGTGTCATCGGCCTGGTGGGCAACATGATCGGTATCGCCGTCCTGGCAGGCGCGCGGTCGGCGAACCTCAACATGCGGGCCGCCTTCCTGGAGGTGGTCAACGACGCGCTCGGCTCACTGG
>JANOHS010000435.1:0-6217 GCA_031406655.1 Micrococcales bacterium | reverse complement strand
TCGCCTACGAGCGCAACGTCACGAGCAACACCCACCTGCGCAAGAGCGGGGTCGAGGTGATCACCGTGGCCGGGGGCGAGCTCGGGCGGGGCCGCGGCGGACCCCGCTGCATGGCGTGTCCGATCGAGCGAGAGGGAATCTAGGATGTCGTCCAACCTGAGCGGTCGAAACTTCCTCAAGGAGCTCGACTTCACCCCCGACGAGTGGCGCGAGCTGCTCACCTTGTCCGCGTCCCTCAAGGCCGACAAAGCCGCCGGGAACGAGCGGAAACACTTGCGCGGCAAGAACATTGCGCTGATCTTCGAGAAGTCGTCAACCCGCACGCGGTGCGCGTTCGAGGTTGCCGCCTTCGACCAGGGAGCGCACGTCACCTACCTCGATCCGAGCGGCAGCCAGATCGGCCACAAGGAGTCGATGAAGGACACTGCCCGGGTGCTGGGCCGGATGTATGACGGGATCCAGTACCGCGGCTCGCGCCAGGAGCTCGTGGAGACCCTCGGAGAGTATGCCGGGGTCCCGGTGTGGAACGGCCTGACCGACGAGTGGCACCCGACCCAGACGTTGTGCGACCTGCTCACCATGCGGGAGTGGTGTCCCAAGCCGGACGCCGAGATCGCCTTGGCGTTCTGCGGCGACGCCCGCAGCAACGTGGCCAACTCGCTGCTCATCGGCGGCGCCATGCTGGGCATGGATGTCCGCATGGTGGCGCCTCGCGGGCTCTGGAACCCTGACGAGGTCATCGCCGCCGCGTCCGCGATCGCTGAGACCACCGGCGCGCGGATCACCCATACAGAGGGTGTCGACGAGGGGGTCCTGGGCGTCGACTTCGTCTACACCGACGTGTGGGTCTCGATGGGTGAGCCCAAGGAGAAGTGGGCCGAACGGATCGAGCTGCTGCACCCCTACCAGGTCAACGCGGACCTGATGAAGCGCACGGGCAACCCCCAGGTCCGTTTCATGCACTGCCTGCCCGCCTTCCACGACCGCCAGACGACCGTGGGCGAGCAGCTCTTCCAGGACACCGGGCTGGAAGCCCTCGAGGTCACCGACGAGGTGTTCGAGTCCGACGCGTCCATCGTCTTCGACCAGGCTGAGAACCGGATGCACACCATCAAGGCCGTCCTCGTCGCGACGCTGGGCGACTGATGGCCATCGCCCGCTCCCTGGAGGTGTGACATCCGTATCGTTGCGGCGCTGGGAGGCAACGCCCTGCTCAGACGTGGCGAACGGCCGGACGCCGACCTGCAGCGTGCCAACGTGACGCGAGCCGTCGAGGCGCTGGCACCCCTGGCCCGCGAGCACGAGCTGGTGGTGACGCACGGCAACGGTCCCCAGGTCGGGGTCCTCGCGGTGGAGAGCGCATCGGACCCGAGGCTGTCGGCGCCCTACCCGTTCGACGTGCTGGGCGCGGAGACGCAGGGGATGATCGGCTACTGGCTGCTGCAGGCCTTCCAGAACGCGCTACCGGGACGCCAGGTCGCGAGCATCATCAACCAGACCCTGGTTCTTGCCCACGACCCGGCCTTCGACGACCCGAGGAAGTTCGTCGGAGAGGTCTACCCGCAGGAGGAGGCGCTTCGGCTGGCCGACGAACGTGGCTGGACCGTGCGCCAGGACGGGAGCGGGTGGCGCCGGGTCGTCGGGTCACCCCAGCCGCAGCGCGTCATCGAGACCAGGATGATCCGGTTGCTGATGCTCAGCGGAGCGCTGGTCGTCTGCGCCGGAGGTGGAGGCGTCCCGGTGATCAGGGACGAGCGAGGCAAGCTGCGCGGCGTCGAGGCGGTGGTCGACAAGGATCTCACCGCCGCGGTGCTGGCCGAGGCCCTCGACGCGGACGTGCTGCTGGTCCTCACCGACGTGCCGAACGTGGTGCGCCACCATGGGACACCCGACGCGGAGCCCATCTCACGAGTCACGCCGGGGGCCCTGCGTCGGGAGAGCTTCGCTGCCGGGTCGATGGGCCCCAAAGTCGATGCCGTGTGCCGTTTCGTCGAGCTCACCGGGGACATGGCGGCCATCGGCCGTCTAGAGGATGCCGAGCAGATCATCGCCGGCAAGGCGGGGACTATCATCACGCCCGGCGGCAACTATGGCGGGCCGGATGACCTGTTGGACCGACGTTGAAACTGCGATACCAACCATGAAAGTAGAGCGCGCCATGACCGACACGATTACCCTCTCCCAGCAGCACATCCAGCTCGACGAGCAGGTGACGGCGCACAACTACCACCCGCTGCCGGTGGTGATCGCGTCCGCCAAGGGTGCGTGGGTGACCGATGTCGAGGGCCGGCGCTACCTCGACTGCCTGGCGGGATACTCGGCGCTCAACTTCGGCCACGGGCACCCGGTGCTGGTCGCCGCCGCGAAGGCCCAGCTGGAGCGGGCGACGCTGACCAGCCGGGCGTTCTACAACGACCAGCTCGGGGCCTTCAGCCGCGACCTCGCGGCGTTGGCCGGCATGGAGGTCGTGCTGCCGATGAACACGGGGGCGGAGGCCGTGGAGACCGCGATCAAGGTGTCGCGCAAGTGGGGGTACGAGGTCAAGGGCGTAGCGCCCGACCAGGCCAACATCATCGTGGCCGACGGAAACTTCCACGGGAGGACCACGACGATCGTGAGCTTCTCGACGGATCCCGTTGCGCGCGAAGGCTTTGGCCCGTTCACGCCTGGATTCCGCATCGTCCCCTTCGGCGACGCGGCAGCGCTGGAGGCGGCCATCGACGACAACACCGTCGCGGCCCTGATCGAGCCGATCCAGGGCGAGTCAGGGGTTCAGGTGCCACCGCCCGGGTTCCTGAAGGCGGCGCGCGAGGTGTGCACCCGCAAGAACGTGCTGTTCGTCGCGGACGAGATCCAGTCGGGTCTGGGCCGCACCGGAAGCACCTTCGCCTGCGAGCTGGAGGACGTGGTGCCCGACATGTATGTGCTCGGCAAGGCCCTCGGCGGCGGGATCGTGCCGGTGTCGGCGGTGGTCTCCTCGCGCGCCATCTTGGACGTGATCCGTCCGGGCAACCACGGGTCGACGTTCGGCGGCAACCCGCTGGCGTGCGCCATCGGGCATGCGGTGGTCGGCCTGCTCGAGACCGGCGAGTTCCAGACCCGCGCCGCGGCGTTGGGGGAGCGGATGCGCAAGAACCTCGATGGCCTTCTGGGTCATGGGGTCCTGGCGGTGCGGTCACGTGGCCTGTGGGCTGGCATCGACATCGACCCGGCTCTGATGTCGGGGCGCGAAGCGTGCGAGAAGCTGATGGAGCAAGGGGTCCTGGCCAAGGACACCCACGGGTCCACGATCCGACTTGCCCCGCCGATCGTGATCGAGGAGTCCGAGGTCGACTGGATGACCGAACAGCTCGAGGCTGTGCTTTCCTGAGCTGGCCGGCCGCCTCGGCTCAGTGAGCCGAGGCCCTGCGCAGGGTCCCGAGCAGCTCGTCGGCCAGGCGCCGACGAGCGCGAACGAGCGCCAGCTCGTCCATGTCGTCCCTGATCTCCGTGACGGGTGCGAGGTGCCCATCGGTCCATCGCACGAGGTACGGGGGATTCCCGTCCTCACAACTGATCTCGAGGACGTCGCCGTCCATCGTCGGCAGGTCGAGGTGTCTGGCTGCGGGGATGGGGCGATCATCCTGGCGTGCATTCATCGTCGGTCTCCAGGTTCTGGCCCGGGGGCTGGGCGGTCATGTTCGAACAAGCACAGCACCGCCGTCCGCATTCAGAGCAGGGCCGAAGGTCCTGCTCCTATGACGGTACGGCACGTGGGGCGCGGCTCCGCGCACGGCATACCGAACAGCCCGTGAACAGCGGATCTGTGGGTCACGGGTCGTGTACGCATCTCTTGCCCGCTTTCCGATGCTTGTCGCCCGTCCTGGTGCGTGCAAAACTGACGGCGGGGTGGAGCATCCAGCAGGAGGCAAGCGTGAAACTCCGAATGAGAACGACCCTCGCAGTCCTCACAGCACTAGCGCTCACGGCGGCCGGACCTGCCGGCTTCACCCAGGCGTCCGGGGACGACGACGATCACGACGCGAGAACCACCCGAACCACCAAGGTCTTCACACTGGACCCGTCGACGTTGGGCAACAACCCCGAAGGCGTGGCATGGGACAGCCGCAGCGAGTCCTTCTTCGTCGGCACGGTGGCCACCGGCACCATCTACCGGGCCACGCTCCACGACACGACACTGCGTCCCTTCATCACCCCGAGCCCCGCAGCCCCAGCCGATGCAGCCGTGGGGATGAAGGTGTCCGGGGGCAAGCTCTACGTCGCGGGCGGACCCACGGGCAGCATCTACGTGTACGAGATCAGGACCGGCGCGTTGTTGGCGCGCTTTGAGACCGGCGCGGGCGGCTTCCTCAACGACCTTGTCGTGACCAGGAAGGGCGACGTCTACGTGACCGACTCCTTCCGCCCGATCCTCTGGCACCTGACGCCTGCGATGGTCACGGCAGGTACAGGGACCCCCCAGAGCATCCCCGTGGGACCGGAGATCGCCTACACGGCGGGCCAGTTCAACCTCAACGGCATCGTGGCCCGCCGCGGCGGCCGCGAGCTCATCGTCGTCAGCTCGTTCGGCAAGTCGCTGTTCCGCATCAGCTTCCACGGTGACACGCCAGCCGCGCGGACCATCACCAAGATCGACGCTCCTGAGCTTGGGGGTGATGGTCTGCTGATCGACCGTGGGCGACTGCTCGTGGTTACCGGCAACCCGGCGCGCGTGACAGTGCTCAAGCTTTCCCGCGACGACTTGCGCGCCCGCGTCGACGAGGTTCTGACCGACACCTCGCTGCGCGGACCGTCAACGATCGCACGCGCCAAGGACCGGTACCTGGTGGTCAACGCCGCCTTCGGCCAGCCCACGCCGTACACAGTCTCTGCCATTCCCCGCCGTCACGGCCACGACGACGACTGACACCCCAAGGCTGTAACCGGTTTGATGACTGCGCCCCGGGTGCAGTCATCAAACCGGAGCCTGGCCTCGCGGCGTCTCATCCGTGGATCGGGCACATCGCGGCCGCCTGCGTTGTTCACCACGTATGGCCGACGACTCCGAAGCCCTCGACGCATACTCGGCCGCCGTCGTACGCGTCGCAGAGAGCGTGTTGCCCAGCGTGGCCAGCCTGCGCGTTCAGACCCGGAGGGGGGACGGCGCGGGAAGCGCAAGCGTGTTGACCGCCGACGGCTTCCTGCTGACCAGCGCACATGTGGTCGAGGGCGCCGACAGGGCCGAGGCGGCTTTCACCGACGGGACCAGGACCGGCGCCGACGTGGTCGGGCGGGATCCGCTCTCCGACCTCGCCGTGCTCAGGGCCCGGGACGCGGTGCCCCCACCAGTGCTGCTCGGCGACGCCGCCAAACTGCGCGTCGGACAGCTCGTCGTGGCGATGGGCAACCCACTCGGGCTTGCCGGCAGCGTGACTGCAGGCATCGTCTCCGCGCTCGGGCGCTCCCTGCCCACGCGAGCCGGTCGCGTCGTCGACGAGGTGATCCAGACCGATGCTGCTCTCAATCCGGGAAGCAGCGGCGGCGCGCTGGCCGACAGCTCGGGCCGGGTGGTGGGCGTCAACACCGCGGTTGCCGGGATCGGCGTCGGGCTGGCCGTGCCCATCAACGACACCACCCGCCGGATCATCAGCATGCTCATGGCCCACGGGCGGGTGCGCAGGGCGTGGCTCGGAATCGTCGGTGCGCAGATGCCGCTTCCTCCAGCCCTGGTCACCAAGACCGGGCGCAACAGCGGGCTGCACGTCGCCCAGGTGATGCCCGAGAGTCCGGCGGGGAAGTCGGGTCTGCGCGTCGGCGACATCGTTGTATCCGTTGCGGGTGAGCCGATCGCTTCGACCACCGCCCTGCAACGCGCCATGGTCGAGGACGCAATCGGACGCCGGCTGGAGATCACGGTATGGCGCAATGGCGCCCTCGTGGACGTCATCGCCGTCCCACGCGAGCTCACCGACGCGTGAGTTCGGCAGCCCGAGCGGGTCACCAAACCATGTCACGCGAGACGGCGACCCGCGTGGCGATGGCTGGGTCGCGCCTCTATGGTGGACCGATGGCGTCGGTCAAGCAGATCCAGGTCACCTTCGACTGCGCGGAACCTGAGCGCGTCGCTCGTTTCTGGTGCGAGGTGTTGGGGTACGTCGTACCGCCGCCACCGGAGGGGTTTGCTACGTGGGACGATTTCGATCGCGCGCTGCCGCCTGAGCGTCAGGGTTCAGCGTTC
>JANOHS010000410.1:0-1684 GCA_031406655.1 Micrococcales bacterium | reverse complement strand
CGGCATCCTGGATGTCCAGTCCATCGAGTTCTCCTAGAAGGCGGTGGCAGACCGATAACTGCCCCAGAAGCGCGCGGCTGTCATGAAAGCTCAAGCCAGGCCGTCGACCTCAGTCGTCCTTGGGGTCGTCCTTGGGCGAGGTGACGTCGGCAACCTTGTCGCGGGCAGCGCCCATCGCCTCACCGGTCTTCTCACGGGCGGTCTCCATGGCCGAACCGGTCGCCGCTCGCACCCGGGACACCACCTCTTCGCCCTTGGGCGTGAGCAGGTCACGTCCCTCGCGGCGGGCGGGAATTGCGACCAGTCCTACCACCGCGACGGCGAGGACGAGGCACAACAGCATTCCCACGATCAAAACCACCATGTACCAAGCGTGCCCCCTGACCGTGCCCGCGGCGAAATCGGCGTTCTCATCCTGAGAAGGACCACCCACCTGTGGCAGCTACCTCAGGCGCTCTGGACGTCCCTGATCCGCTGGGAGACGAGCGTGGTGACGCCGTCGCCACGCATCGTGACGCCATACAGCGCGTCGGCGATCTCCATCGTTCGCTTCTGGTGGGTGATGACGATCAGCTGGCTGGAGCCACGCAGCTCCTCCAGCAGCATGATCAGCCGGCCCAGGTTCGCGTCATCCAACGAGGACTCGACCTCGTCCATGATGTAGAACGGGCTCGGCCGCGCCTTGAAGATGCTGACCAGCAGCGCCACTGCCACCAGCGCACGCTCGCCACCGGACAGCAGCGAGAGCCGCTTGATCTTCTTGCCCGGCGGGCGAGCCTCGACCTCGATCCCGGTGGTCAGCATGTTGTCGGGATCGGTGAGCACCAGACGGCCCTCGCCACCGGGGAACAACCGGCTGAAGACGCCCTCGAACTGGGCCGCGGTGTCGTAGAACGCCTCGGTGAAGACCTTCTCGACGCGTTCGTCGACCTCACGAACGATCTCCATGAGGTCGCGCTTGGAGCTCTTGAGGTCCTCCAGCTGCGCGGTCAGGAACTTGTGGCGCTCCTCCAGCGCGGCATACTCCTCAAGGGCGAGGGGGTTGACCCGGCCGAGGGTGGAGAGCTTGCGCTCTGCGGTGCGAAGGCGTTTGGCCTGGACGTCGCGCACGTAGGGCACGGTCGCGGGACGGTCGTCCGAGTGGGGGTCATCGGGGTCCGCGATCACTGGCACCATCTGGTGCGGGCCGAAGTCCTCCACCAGTACCTCGGGGTCGATTCCGAGCTCTTCGATCGCCTTGGCCTGCAGTGTCTCGATCCGCAGCCGCTGCTGGGTGCGTGCCACCTCGTCGCGATGGACCGAGTCGGTGAGGTCGCGCAGCTCGTCGCCGAGCGAGCCGATCTCATGGCGGACGAGGGCCAGTGCGGCATCACCCTCGGTGCGCCGGTGCTCGGCTCCCGCCCGCTCGGCCGTCGCCTGCTGGAGGGCGCGCGTCACCCTCTGCACCGCGTATGCCGCGCCGCTTCCGACCGCCTGTGCCACCGTTGCCTCGCGGCGACGACGCTCCCGTCGTGCCGCCGCCCGCTCGAGTGCGGCGAGCTCGGAGCGAGCCGCCTCCTCCAGCGACTCGGCGCGAACCCGTATCGCGCGGGCCCGCTCCTCGCGGGTTCGAAGGGTGAGTCGCAGCTCGGTCTCCACCGCCCGGGCTTCGGCCGCACCGCGCTCCAGCCGGTCGCGTTCGTCG
>JANOHS010000408.1:0-3535 GCA_031406655.1 Micrococcales bacterium | reverse complement strand
GAGGATGTGGAGCAGCACCTCGTTGGAGCCGTTGCCTGCCCAGACCTGCTCAGCTGTGATGGCAACACCGCTGGTACGGGTGAGATAGGCCGCCAGGTCCTCGCGGAGCCGGACGAACTCGCGGTCCGGGTAGCGGTTCAGACCCGAGGCGACCTCGGCCACCGACGAGACGATGGCGTCGACCACCTCCTTGGGCACGGCATACGAGTTCTCGTTGGTGTTCAACGGAAATGGCACGTCAAGCTGAGGCGCGCCATAGGCGGTGCGGCCACGCAGGTCAGGGCGCAGCAGGTCGCGCAGGGAGCTGCTCATGATCAGCGCCCAACGCCGGGACGGACACCGTCGGCGAAGCGAGCAACCACGGCCTCGCCGTGCGCGGGGAGGTCCTCGGCGTCGGCCAGCGTGAGCACATGGTTCGCGACGTCCAGCAGGGCGGGCTCGGTGAAGTCCACGACGTGGATGCCACGCAGGAACGACTGCACGGACAGCCCGCTGCTGTGGCTGGCGCATCCGCCGGTGGGCAGCACGTGGTTGGACCCCGCGCAGTAGTCGCCCAGGCTCACCGGGGCAAAGGCTCCCACGAAGATGGCGCCGGCGTTGCGAATTCGCAGGGCCACCGAGCGTGCATCACGGGTCTGGATCTCCAGGTGCTCTGCGGCATAGGCGTTGACCACGGCGATGGCTGCCTCGAGGTCGTCGACCAGGACGACGCCCGACTGACGCCCGGCGAGGGCTGCAGCGACCCGCTCGCTGTGCTTGGTCGCGGCGACGCGCCGGACCAGCGCCGCCTCAACACGCAGGGCCAGATCCTCGCTGTCGGTCACCAGCACGGACGCGGCGAGAGTGTCGTGCTCGGCCTGGCTGATCAGATCCGCGGCCACGTGCTCGGGGTCGGCGCTGTCGTCGGCCAGCACCGCGATCTCGGTCGGACCGGCCTCGGCGTCGATGCCGATCACGCCCTTGAGCAGGCGCTTGGCGGCGGCGACGTAGATGTTGCCCGGACCGGTCACCAACGTGACCGGCGCGCAGACCAAGGCGCCGCCCTGAGGGGTGCCGTCGACGCCGGATTCCCTTGCGCCGTAGGCGAACATGGCAATCGCCTGAGCGCCACCGACGGCGTAGACCTCGTCGACGCCGAGCAGCTCGCAGGCAGCCAGGATGGTCGGGTTGGGATAGCCGGCGAAGGCTCCCGTGTTGTCCCGCTGCGGCGGGCTCGTGACCGCGATGGAGCCCACGCCCGCGATCTGTGCGGGGACCACGTTCATGACGACGCTGCTCGGGTAGACCGCGACCCCGCCGGGAACGTAGAGGCCGACCCGGTCAACCGGCAGCCAGCGCTCGGTGACGGTTCCGCCGGGCACTACGCGCGTGGTCGTGTCGGCCCGGCGCTGGTCCTCGTGGACGATGCGCACCCGTCGGATGGCCTCCCCGAGCGCCGCGCGGACCTGGGGGTCGAGCAGCTCCAGAGCCGCCACGAGGACCTCGCGAGGCACCCGCAGCTGGGCGGACCGGACCCCGTCGAGGCGCTCCCCCAGGTCGCGTAGGGCGTCCGCCCCACGATGGCGCACGTCCGCACAGATCGGTCGCACCACGGCCAGTGCCGCCTCGACGTCGAACTCGGCCCGGGGCAGGGCCTCACCAAGGGAGCGTGCGTCCAGCTCACGCCCGCGCAGGTCGATCCTGGAGATCATTGGCCCAGTTTAGGTTGTCGCGCGCGCCGCTTCGGGATCTGTCCAGCCTCCGGCGGATAATGCGACCGTGATGCCTGCCGCCGTCCGACCCACCGACGCGCTGGTCACAGTGGACGGGACGGGCGGGCTGGTACGCCTCACCATCGTGGTGGTCGCCTGCGCCGGACTGGCCGCCGTCATCAACCGCTGGGGACGCCTGGGACACGGTCGTGATGACGTGCTGGCCGCGCTGCGAGCCTGCCTCCAGCTCGCCGTCGTCGGGCTGCTGATCGCCGCCGTGCTCGGGTCATGGTGGCTGACCCTGGGCTTCATCACCCTGATGCTGTCGGTGGCCTCGCTGACGGCGGGAAGGCGGCTGACCCCCCGGGGCGCGTGGTGGCTCGCTGCCGTCCCGGTCATCCTCGCGGTCGTCCCGGTAGCCGCCGGACTGATGCTCAGCGGGCTGATCCCGTACAGACCCATTGCGGTCGTGCCGATCGTCGGCATCCTCATCGGCGGGGCCATGACCGCGACGACGCTGGCCGGCAAGCGTGCGCTCGATGCCCTGCGAACCCGCCATGGGGAGTATGAGGCTGCTCTTTCGGTCGGTCTGCTCCCTCGCGACTCGGCCCTGCTCGTCGCCCGCGACGATGCCGCCCTCGCACTCGTCCCCGGCTTGGACCAGACGAGGACCGTCGGCCTGGTGACCCTGCCCGGAGCCTTCGTGGGGATGCTGCTGGGTGGCGCCACGCCGCTCCAGGCCGCTGCCGTCCAGCTCGTGGTTCTGGTTGCCCTGCTCCTGGTGCAGTCCATCGCGGTTCTGGTGACCGTCGAGCTCGTGGCGCGCGGACGACTGAGCGCGGGCTCCGGCCACGGAGCCACGAACTAGCCTTGCGCGCATGCTGAACATCGCGGACATCGACCGGGCGCGCACCCTCATCGCCGGCCACGTCCGGCAGACCCCTGTGATCTTCGCCGAAGGGGCCGTTCTCGGCATCGACGAACCCGTCTGCCTCAAGCTCGAGATGCTTCAGCATGCGGGGTCGTTCAAACCTCGCGGTGCGTTCAACCGCATCCTGGCAGCTGCCGGGTCCGGCCCGTTGCCGGCCGAGGGCGTGATCGCAGCCTCCGGCGGGAACCACGGTCTGGCCGTGGCCCACGTGGCCCGACAGCTCGGCATACCGGCCCATGTCTTCGTGCCGGAGGCCACCTCCGCGTTCAAGGTCGCGCGGATCCGCGCCCGGGGCGCAACCGTCACCGTGACGGGGGCCTTGTATGCCGACGCGTACGAGGCGTGCCTTCGTCACGCCGCCATGTCGGGCGCGCTCTTCGTGCATGCGTACGACCAGCCCGAGGTTGTCGCCGGGCAGGGGACGGTTGGCCTCGAGCTGATGGCACAGGCGGAGATCGACACGGTGCTGGTCGCCGTCGGCGGTAGCGGGCTGGCCGCTGGCGTCCGGCTCGGTGTCGGACCGGACGTGAAGCTCGTGGCCGTCGAGCCGGAACGGATTCCCACGCTCCACGCAGCGCTCGCCGCCGGTCATCCGGTGGACGTCGAGGTGGGTGGCGTGGCCGCTGACTCGCTGGGTGCCCGCCGCATCGGCGCCCTGGCCTTCGAGGTTCTCTCGGCCCATCCGGTGCAGAGCATCCTGGTCACCGAGAGCGCCATCATCCAGACCCGGGAGCGGCTGTGGGACCAGCTGCAGCTGGTGTCCGAGCACGCCGGAGCCACGGCCGCCGCGGCCCTGCTCGGCGGCGCCTACGCCCCGGAACCCGGTGAACGTGTGGCCGTGGTCATCTGCGGCGCGAACACCGACCCATCAGATCTGGTCGCCCAGTGAAACTCTGGTAGCCCAGCGAAATGT
>JANOHS010000356.1:0-2721 GCA_031406655.1 Micrococcales bacterium | reverse complement strand
CTTGACGCGGCCGCCGAGGAAGATCTGCACACCCGGATCGGCGCTCGTCGCGAGCTGAGCGATCTCGCGCAGGGCTTCGAGACTCTTGGGGAGCTGGCCGAGGACGACCGTGGCCCCGGTGAACAGCTCATGGTCGAGGGGGAGCTGCCGGAACCGGTTGGTCAGCCCGGCACGTGTCGCATTGTGTGCCAGGGCCTGCTCGCTGGTGATGGGGTCCTGATGAACCCGAACGTCGTCCGCTCCGTGCAGCGCGATGGCGCCGAGCGTCATGGCGCCGTACCGGTCTCCGACGACGACGACCCGCCCGGGCTCCGCTGCCTCAATGGCTTCACCAGCCTCGGCCAGGACGAGCCGGTCCGTCGCGTCGACCGCCACGAGGTTGTCGCTCTCGAGGTCGGGGAAGCGTCGCAGATCCTGGAAGTCGAACGGGTCGTTCATCGGGGACAGCCTGCCAGTGCGTGGCCCCCGCGAGCTGCCCGCCCTGGTCAGTGCGGCCGAAGGACGTCGGTCTGGGCCGGTGCCTCGTCCTGGCGCACCAACCCGGTCGGGCAGGTCATGCCGTTGGGGCCGTGGTTGCAGTAGCCGCCAGGGTTCTTATGGAGGTACTGCTGGTGGTAACCCTCGGCGTAGTAGAAGGCGCCAGCTGCCTCGGCAGACTGGATCTGGGTGGTGATGTCACCAAAACCGTTGCCCTGCAACACGATCTGGAAGGCGTCGCGTGTGGCCTCGGCCGCAGCCTCCTGGCCTGGGGTCGTCCAGTAGATGGCGCTGCGGTACTGCGTGCCGACGTCATTGCCCTGGCGGAATCCCTGCGTGGGGTCGTGGTTCTCCCAGAACTCCTTGAGCAACCGCTCCGGGGAGGTGAGCGAGGCGTCATACGCGATGAGCACCACCTCGGCGTGCCCGGTCCGGCCGCTGCACACCTCCTCGTACGTCGCGTTGGGTGTGTGACCCCCCATGTATCCGACCGCCGTGGTCACCACTCCGGGCAGCTTCCAGAAGATGCGCTCGGCGCCCCAGAAGCAACCCATCGCGACGTACAGGACCTCGGTGCCGGCTGGCCACGGACCGTGCATCGACGTGCCCAGCACCAGATGCTGGTCCGGTATGTCCGGCAGTGGCGTGCTGCGTCCGAGCAGGGCGTTCTCGGCGGTTGTGAGCGTGCGTCTCGAGGAGCCAAACATCGCTCAAGTCTCACACATCTCGGCCGATCTCTGGTCTGCCGGTGTGGCCTGTGGTTGATCTGTCCGCGGTCTGTCAGGATCTTTTCGGCGACACCTGGCCGGTTCAGGCGTCCGGGGCGCCAGGAAAGGCTGATATGGCCAAGGATCGCGAGCCTGTTGCCGCAGTGACGATCCACTCCGTCGCGCGCAAAGCAGGAGTGTCCACAGCCACGGTCTCCCGCGTGCTCCACGGCAGCGCTTCGGCCTCCGAAGCCACTCGCGCCAAGGTGATCGCGGCCGCCAGCGAGCTGCGCTACCTGCCGCCTGATCGGCTCCACGACCGTGTCCCTGTCAGGCATCAGGCGCACGGGCTGGTGCTTGCGGATCTCACCGGCTCCTACTACTCCGAGCTGGTGACCGGTCATCAGTCCGTGGCCGCAGAACTCGGGCAGAGCGTCGTCCTTGTCGTGACCCAGCGTGGGGTCGATGCCTCGGAGGCAGTTCGGGACCTGGCCAAGCGAGTGGACGGGATGGTCGTCGGGGCCAACACGGTGCCCGACTCGGTCGTGCACTCGTTGTCCCGCTCGTTGCCGGTGGTGCTGCTCACGCGGCGCGAGGTGGCCGGCTGCGACTCGGTGCGGGTGGAGAACACCGAGAGAGCCGCGGCGCTCACGTCCCATCTCCTCGAGCACGGCCGGTCCCACCTGGTGTTCGTTGGTGATCCCGACACCGCTCCCGACGTGGCCGAGCGTTACACCGGATTTCGCAACGCGCATGCCGCGGCCGAGGTCCCCATCCGCCGTCCACCGTTGCGGGTACCTCTTATCGAGGGCGCGGGGGTCCGGGTGGCAGAGGAGATCCTGCGGCGGCGCGTCAAGCTCGACGGACTCGTCTGCGCCAACGACGAGCTCGCACTGGCCATCATGAGACGCCTGCAGGACAACGGGGTTCGCGTGCCCGATGACCTGGCTGTCGTGGGTTGGGACGACCTCTTGGGCGCCCGATACATCTCCCCGAGCCTGACCACCGTGCGTCAGCCGATTCGTGGGCTCGGCCGGCTCGCGGGAGAGCTGTTGAATGCCCGGATCGTTGGCGGGCAGGCGTCCGGCCCGCCTCAGGTGCTCCCGTCCCGGATCGTCCTGCGCTCGTCGTGCGGCTGCCCTGCACTGTCGCCGGCCACCACCTGACCTGCGCTCCGCCTTCGGCCCCCTGCATGCCGCCGCCCAACGTGCACGACCTCGGTCCGGCGCCCGCTCCTGAGCACGAATGCACCCTCACACCGGTCGGCGCCGGCTGCCTGTGCACGTTTGACCGCTGACCCCAGGCCGAAGCCTGTGGACAACCGGGGGCACCTATCCGCTCGCACAGCCAACCTTGGTGTCATGGACTCCACCGAAATCGTGGTCAGGGCGATCAGGCGATGTGGCGGTATCGCGGATGCCGGCACCCTGGTCCGGCACACCTCGCGGCACGCGGTCTCAAAAGCGGTTGCGCGGCACGTCATCGTGCGGGACTCCCGGGGGAGATACGCCCTGCCCACTGCCGAGGTCGGGATCCG
>JANOHS010000128.1:0-5187 GCA_031406655.1 Micrococcales bacterium | reverse complement strand
GTGGAGATGCTCCGCCGTCCACTCGACCCAATGGGGATGACGCCGGAGCTCATCTCCGGATCACCCTTCGATACCTACACCTGGCCCGGGATCCTGCTCCTGGTCCTGGTCGGCCTTGTGCCGTGCGTCCTCGCCTTTGGTCTCGTCGTCCGAAGGACGGGCGCGCTGCTGTTCTCAGGCCTGTTCGGCGTCGGTCTGATGGCCTGGATCGGGGTCCAGTGGGCGCTGCTCTCCGACCGGCTATGGCTGCAGCCGGCGATGTTCATCGTCGGCGCCGCGATCGCTGCCCTGGCGACCTTTGCGTGGCGACGTGGCGGGCGCTGAGGCCTGCTGAACTTCGCGCGACAGTCGTCAGCGCGAAGAGATCACTGGCTCAGAGGTTCACGCCTTGGGCCGCCCGGATGGCGGCCTGCCCGCCAAGTCGCTCGCCCCAGGCACGGGCCCGTTCCAGCTCGCCCTCGAGCAAGGGGCCACTGACGTCATCGACGTAGAAGCTCTCGACCTCGGCCGCCGCCGAGTATCCGAGCTTGCGAACGAGCTTCGCAGCTCCCTTGGCGGCTGACCCGGGCAGGTGACGCACCTTGTTCACGCGCGTGTCGAAGGTGGCCACACGCTCGGAGTGCGGTCCGCCACGCAGCTTCTCGAGCCAGTCGCGCAAGCCCACCTCAGGCGAACCGTGAGTGGCGCCCTGCTTGAATGCGTCTTCCCGGGTGGACCGCCTGGTCATCGAGAACGCATGCGTCGGTCCCCCGACGACGATCAGGTCGAGGGGCTCGTTGATCGCGGCCGGGGCCGCAGTCACATCAACCAGCTCAACGGCCAGGTACTCGGACAGGCCCGTGGCCACCGCCCGCGCCACTTGCTCGGTGTTGCCGAACAGGGACTCATAGACAACGAGGGCTTTCATCGTTCCTCACCTTTCAGTGCGTGGTCGGGCCCGGGCCCTTACGCCGGGCGGAACACCTATTCGTCTGCGGCATGCCGATTCGGGCCGGGCGAAACCGCGGATCGCGCAGCATCCGTCACCTCGAACCGACGGCCGGAGAGACTGGTGGGCTCGATCCTGATGAAGTACGGTTTCGGCGCCGAGTGCCAGGGCAGCAACGGCAGCTCGAACGCGTCCAGAACGTTGTACAGGCCCTTCACCTCTTGAGCCGTTCCCTTCACCACGACACTCCACGCTGTGGCCATCTCAGGGTCATACCCGTCCACCTCGAACGCGACCCGTTGCCCAAGCGCGGCTGCGAGCTTGGTGCCGGCGGCGGTGCGGAATACCACGCTGCCGTGGTCAACTTGGTGGTTGACGGGGAAGACCTCTGGCGCGCCATCGACGATCACCGCCAAACGACCGACCAGCGCCTGTCGGAGCAGGTCCCACGACTGTGCGTCCGACAGCTCCACACCCGCGATGCGCTGGTCAGTACTCATACGACCAAGTTTCGCGTGACGTCCGGCCGAGGGGAGGGCCAAAGGTCCCGAAAGCAGGTTTGGGCCGGCGGCTCAGGATCGACCGGCGATGCCGACGAGGTCCGCCGGAGCTGGCGGCGCTCCAGCCAGTATCGGCCGAACGACCATCACGTCGCACGTCATCCGACGCAGGATCTCTCCGCTGACAGAACCGGCGATCAGCCCCTCAAGCCGACCCTCGCCACGGGTCCCGATGACCAGGACATCAGCCGGCCCGACTCTGTGCAACAGGGCATGGGCAGGGTCGTCCAGGGTGATCACCAGCCGACAGGGAATGTCGGCCGGGAGCCGGGCCGTCCGCAGCGCTTCGCGATACCGGCGCCAGCAGTCGCCGATCATGGCGCGGTCAACGCTTGTTCCGCGGTGCAAGGCATGCACGACGACCAACGGCCGGTCGCGGACAACGGCCTCGGCCATGGCGACAGCAAGGACTGCCGCGGATCCGTCAGCGACGTCCATCCCCGCGACAACGGCACGGTCAGGCCCGAGCGGCAGGACCTTGCGCGGGACGGAGTGACCGTGGACCACCAACATCGGACAGTGGAAATGCTCGGCGAGCTCACCGCTCATGGACCCCAGCGAGAACGCCACCTGGCCGCTGTGGCCACGACGTCCCAGAACGAGCAACCCGGCTTCGCGAGAAAGATCGGCCAGCTCCGGGGAGTCGATCTCCTCGACGATCACGGCCCGTACGTCAACCGCGGGATCGGTCGCGAGGACCTTCGCCATGGCGAGATCGACGGCGCTCTGCGTCTCGTGAACGGACTCTGCCTCGAGCCGGCTCACCCAAGCAAGGCTCTCCGGCCAGTACGGCCGGCGTCCGACAACGGCCAGCAGCACCAGCCCCGTGCCGCGTTGCGACGCCTCGCGGGTCGCGGCAACGACCGCGTTCTGGCTCTCCCACGAGACATCACAACCCACCACAACCGTTCCTGCCGGTCGGAGAGTCACCCACATCTGCAACGCCCTCCCTCACCTCTGTGGCCCATCCGGACGCAAGGTCCCGTTCCATGGAATGCCACCAGAACGTGTCGCGCGCTAGGGCCATTGGTCCCTGTTCACGAGCGGTACGGCGTACGTATCCATCCGGCTAGGGGGAGAGTCCACGGCCGAGCGAATCGGCACCGGTGATCTTCGATGTGCCCTTCTCGTAGAAGACATCAAGCTCCTTGATCGCGAAGCCCGCAGTCCTCAGCAGGTCGACAATCGGCCGGGTCAAGTGGCACCCGCCGGCGATCCGCTTCTGCACCGGGTCGAGACGTCGTTGCCAGCGGCGTACCCGCTCATCTGGGGCCAGCCCGTGTTCAAGAAAATGCAAGGTCCCTCCAGGCTTGAGAACCCGCCGCAGCTCGCGCAGGGCGGCGGCGGCGTCGGGGATGGTGCACAGTGTCCAGGTGGACAGGGCGGCGTCGAACCTGTCGTCCGCGAAGGGCAACAGCTGGCCGTCCAGACCGGACCGCTGTATGGCGACGACTGTCCCCCTGATGCGGACATCGGCCAGCTTCCAGCTCATGTCGGAAGGCTCGACCGCGGCGACACTGGTGACTGCAGCCGGATAGAACGGGACATTGAGTCCCGCTCCGAAGCCGATCTCGATAACGTCCCCGGCAAGGCCATGGCAGACCCGCCGCCGCAGCGGGTCCAGCCGCTCGCTGCCGCCCTCAGCGTTGAGGATCCGCGGGAGGACTCGATCGTTGTAGACGCCCACTGTTCGTCACCCCTTGTCCGATTAGGACAACCATTCTGCCGTCAACATTGCGTTGACAACAGGTTGTTGATACTTCAGGCTCGTCGTCGTGCAGAGTCCCGACTCAGACCAGCAGCAGTCAGCCCTCGAACAGAGCTCGCGGAATCGCTTGCTGGATGCCGGCGCATCGTCGCTTCCGCGCGCGCCGTGGCTGCACCCCTCACAGCCCCCATCGGCAGTCGACCTGGTCCACTTCGCCGTGTGGCATGGCCGGGGCGACATGGTCGACGACGACGACGTCACGGCCGCCCTGACCCTGTTGCCGGCGGCGCGCGCAGAGATGGAACAGCTCGAGACGGCGCTGGTCTTCAGCGCACGCGCACAAGGACTGTCCTGGAGGAGGATCTCCCGGGCGATGGGCCTGGGCTCGGCCCAGGCTGCCCTGCAACGGTTCGACCGGCTGACCGGTCGCGTGGAGTCCCGTGGGAGGTCCTGAGGTGCCGGCGTACATCTCCGCTCCAGAGGATCTGGTGCTCCACGCGCCCCGGGTCATGGGCTTCGCTTCCGCCCCGCGCGTCGCCGTTCGCTACGGGCTCGACCCCGACCTGGCCCACGAGCTGCTCCTCGACTTCGAGGCGCGGGGCTGGGTCCAGCACGCCAGCTTCGGCGGCCGCTCCGGTTGGTCAGTGACCGACACCGGTCGCACCGAGGACGAGCAACGCCTCGCGGTTGAGCTCGGCGCGGCAGGGGTCCGCGACGCCGTCAGGGCACTTCACAGCGAGTTCGTCCCTCTCAACCGACGGTTCGGCACGGCCTGTACCAACTGGCAGATTCGACCCACTCGCATCGATGCCATGGCTTTCAACGACCACACCGACTGGGCCTGGGACGAGGGCGTGCTGCGGACGCTGACCTCCGTGGGCCAAGCATTCGGTCAGCTGTGTATCCGGCTCACGGACTGCCTGCAACGCTTCGACGGCTATGCCGATCGCTACAGCTCCGCGTTGGCCAAGGTCGACTCCGGCCAGCGACGCTGGGTGGACGCACCTGAGCTCGACTCGTGCCACACCGTGTGGATCCAGTTCCACGAAGACCTGCTCGCCACACTCGGAATACCCCGAGGATCCGACGCATAGCAGTGAGCTCCACCGACTCATCCTGGGAGCCGCGCGACCGCTGGGGTCCTCGGCGCAGGCCCTGTCCGCAAATGTCGTAAGATATACCAGCATGTCGTCATCAACTGATGTCTCCACAGAGAGCGGCGCTCTGGTCGAAGGCCGCTCCCAGCTCCCCTATCGGCCGAGCCACCGGAGCTCACGTCGCAATCGCGGCGAGTCTGGGACTGAGACGACTCAGGTCCAGAAGGTGCCGACGCTGCACGACTTGATCGCTGCTCGGCCCCCCCTACCCGTCGGGCCGGCCCAACAGGGCTGGCAGGCCAGAATCCAGTGGTTGACAGGGGGTCTGATTCATCCAGGACCTGGCCGGGCCGAGAGGGAGTACCGTGGCGAAGTTGGTTCGATCCAACGCAGCCTGGACGGTCCCAAGACCATCGTTGTGGTCAATCCCAAGGGCGGTGGCACCAAGACAACCGTCACGATGCTGCTTGCTGCGACCATGGGGATCCACCGCGGCGGATACACGCTGGCCTGGGACAACAACGAGACACGGGGAACCCTTGGCTGGCGGGCGAACCCCGCACGGCATACCAACACCGCGGTCGACCTGCTGCGCGACCTCGAGCGGTTCAACGACGTCCGCGGCGCCCGAGTGGGAGACCTCGACAACTACGTCCGTTCCCAGGGCTCGACCCAGTTCGACGTGCTCGCCTCGGATGAGGACGCGGCGTCTGCCGCGTCCATCGACGCCGATGCGTTCAACCGTCTGCACAGCACCCTGGCCCGGTTCTACCGGCTGCTCGTCATCGATACCGGCAACAACATGCGCGCCAGCAACTGGCAGGCAGCCGTGGCGGCCGCAGACCAGCTGGTCATCGTCTCCACAGTCCGTGAGGACACCGCCCAGTCCGCAGC
>JANOHS010000304.1:0-3867 GCA_031406655.1 Micrococcales bacterium | reverse complement strand
CCCCACTCTCAAGGAGTTTCATCATGCGCCGCAAGTTCCAAACCGCCAGCTTTGCCCTCGTTCCCGTCCTCGCGCTGGCTCTCGCCGCTTGCGGCGGCAGCAGCACCCCCACGGCCACCACGACCACCGGGAGTTCCACCTCCGTCAGCCCGGCCGACGTCAAGGGTGAGCTGACCTGGTGGGACACCTCTGACGCCACCAATGAGGCGCCGACGTACAAGAAGCTCATCGCCAAGTTCAACGAGGCCTATCCGAACGTCAAGATCAACTATCAGTCGGTCCCGTTCGGTGATGCCCAGAACAAGTTCAAGACCGCAGCAGCGGCCAAGTCCGGAGCCCCCGACATCCTGCGTGCCGAGGTCGCCTGGGTTCCCGAGTTCGCCTCCCTCGGCTACCTGTACGCGCTTGACGACACCGTGTTGGTCAAGGACCAGGCGGACTTCCTCCCGACCCCGGTCGGCTCGACCAAGTTCGATGGCAAGACGTATGGCGTGCCGCAGGTCACGGACTCCCTGGCACTGATGTACAACAAGAAGCTGTTCGCAGCTGCCGGAGTCGAGGCCCCCAAGACGTGGGCCGAGATGAAGACCGCCGCCGCCGCGATCAAAACCAAGACCGGCAAGGCGGGCGCGTTCCTCAACCCCGGCGGCTACTTCATGCTGCCGTTCATCTACGGCGAGGGTGGTGACCTCCTCAACGCAGCTGACAAGAAGATCACGGTCAGCAGCCCCGAGGCGATCGCCGGCTCCGCCATCGCTGCCGATCTGGTCAAGTCCCCCGGTTTCGTCAAGCCCCCGGCCACCGACGCGTACACGGCCATGATGAAAGGCTTCACGGGAGGCGAGACCGCGATGATCATCAACGGTCCGTGGGAGGTCAACAACATCAAGGGCGCAGCCACCTTCGGTGGTCTGGAAAACCTGGGAATCGCCGTGGTCCCTGCCGGCAGCAAGCGGGCCGGCGCGCCCGTTGGTGGCCATGACTACGTCATCTGGTCCGGTATGCCGGCCGAGAAGGCTGACGCCGCAACGGCGTTCATCGCGTTCATGACAAGCGCCGAGACCCAGGCCACGGTCGCTGACGAGCTGGGTGTGCTCCCGACCCGTACGTCTGCGTACTCCAAGGTCACCAACCCGATCATCGGCCAGTTCCAGCCTGTGATGGAAGCCGCTGTTGCCCGTAGCTGGATCCCCGAAGGTGGCCAGCTGTTCGGTCCACTGGACGAGGCAGCGACCAAGATCATGGTGCTGGGGCAGGACTCCAAGGCCACTCTGGACGCCGTTGCAAAGAGGTACAAGGCCGAGGTTGTCAAGAGCTACACCATCAACTGACGACCTCACCCGTACAAGCGGAGCGGGCATGACGGCGCTGCCGGGGTGGAGCTCTTCCCACCCCGGCAGCGCTGTCATACGCTCCGGTCCTGACTCGAGGAGCATCCGATGACTACAGCCACCGCCGCACCCCAGCGCAGGCGCGGGATCCGTCGGGCGTTCGACCAGCACTGGTACGCATGGGCGATGGTGGCCCCGGTCGTCATCGTCCTGGCGGTCCTGGTCTTCTATCCGTTGGTGAACGGCATCTGGCTGTCGCTGACGAACACCACCGAGGCCAACCAGGCCGCCGAGATCTGCCGTAAGAGCCTCGGCGGTGGCACGGTCTGCACACCCAACTCCGACCCCGCCCGATTCGTGGGACTGGGCAACTACGCCGACCTGCTGAGCGGACGGATCGGGAGGTTCTGGCCGCAGCTCCAGATCACCTTGATCTGGACCGTGAGCTGCGTGTTCCTCCACTACACGCTCGGGCTGGCGCTGGCCCTGCTCCTGAACCGTGAGTTCAAGGGTCGCGCGGCATACCGGATCATGTTGATCCTGCCCTGGGCTGTCCCGGCCTTCGTCTCCGCCTTCGCCTGGAAGTTCATCTTCGCCAGGGACAGCGGCATCCTCAACGCGGCCCTGGGCGTGGTGGGTATCGACCCGGTCGACTGGTTCGCCAACACCGCAACCTCGCTGATAGCCGTGATCGTGGTCAACGTCTGGCTCGGGGTGCCGTTCATGATGGTGGCCGTTCTCGGTGGCCTGCAGTCGATCCCGGCCGAGCTATACGAGGCATCAGCGATGGACGGCGCCACCCCGTGGCAGCAGTTCCTGAACGTCACCTTGCCCGGCCTGCGCCCGGTGAGCGCGACCGTGATCCTTCTCGGCACGATCTGGACCTTCAACATGTTCCCGATCATCTTCCTGGTCTCCAAGGGAGGTCCGGCGGGTAGTACCGAGATCCTGGTGACCGGTGCGTTCAAGGCCGCCTTCGAGGGGATCCGCAACTACAGCCTCTCGGCGACCTACGGAGTGGTCATCCTGTCGATCCTGGTCGTGTACTCCGTCGGGTACCGCTTCTTCCTGCGCAAGCAAGGCGAGGTGTGGTGACGATGGCCAGGGCAACGATCCAGGACTCCGTGGCACCGACCACGCCTGACGCGACCACGTTCCGCACGGCAAAGGGCCGATCCCGGGCCAGCTCGATCCTGCTGCACTCGACCGTGGCCGGAGCAGCCCTGCTGGCGGTCTTCCCGCTGGTGTGGATCCTGCTGTCGTCCTTCAAACCCAAGCAGTGGATCCAGAGCAGCCAGATCACCCTGATCAAGGAACCAACCCTCGCGAACTACCAGTACCTGCTCAACAACACCGACTTCCTGGTGTGGTTCCGCAACTCGGCAGTCGTGGCGCTCTTCACCATGATCTTCGGTATCGCGATGTCCGCGAGCGCCGGCTATGCGATCTCGCGCTTTCGCTTCCCGGGCAAGCGGCCGCTGATGTGGACGTTCCTGATCACCCAGATGTTCCCCGTCGCGATCCTGATCGTGCCGATCTACACGATCATGGCGGCTCTGGGCCTGATCAACACCCCGGCCTCGCTGGTCATCGCCTACTGCACGGTGGCGGTGCCCTTCTGCACGTGGATGCTCAAGGGCTACTTCGACACGATCCCGGTGGAGATCGACGAGGCTGGACGGGTCGACGGCCTCGGACCGTACGGGACGTTCTGGCGGCTCATCCTGCCGCTGGCCCGCCCTGGGCTTGCGGTCACGGCTTTCTACACCTTCCTGACCGCCTGGGGTGAGGTCGCGTACGCCAGCGCGTTCCTGAACACCAACGACAAGTTCACCCTCGCCTACGGCCTGCAGACCTTCGTACCCAAGGATCCGACCCTGCCGTTGTGGGAGCTGCTCACGCCAGCCGCCGTCCTGATCACCATCCCCTCCGGCATCGTCTTCTTCTTCGCCCAGAAGCACCTGGTCGCCGGGCTGACCGCCGGCGGCACCAAGGGCTGAAGGCCCCACCTGATGCCCCGTATGGCGAGCCGTCAGTGGCGGTGGCAGGCCGGCATACGGCAGGATGGACCCTGATCCACCCCGCTCCCGCGGGTGGATGCGTTATCACATCCCTTTACAACGGATCGTCCGGCACGTTCCTGCCGGTGAAGGAAGGCAACAACTCCATGGCAACCGTCAAGTTCGACAACGCAAGCCGGACCTACCCCGGCAACGACAAGCCCTCGGTCGACAAGCTCGACATCGACATCGCCGACGGCGAGTTCCTCGTCCTGGTCGGCCCCTCTGGCTGCGGCAAGTCCACGGCGCTGCGGATGCTCGCTGGACTCGAAGAGGTCAACGTCGGCGACATCTGGATCGGCGACCGCAATGTGACGGACCTGTCCCCCAAGGACCGCGACGTCGCGATGGTCTTCCAGAACTACGCCCTGTATCCGCACATGTCCGTCGCGGACAACATGGGCTTTGCCCTCAAGATCGCCGGCGTCAACAAGAGCGAGATCGCCAAGCGCGTCGCCGACGCCGCCCAGATCCTC
>JANOHS010000276.1:0-4449 GCA_031406655.1 Micrococcales bacterium | reverse complement strand
CGCTGCGGAACGTGGTCGCTGGGTAGTACACGGCGTCTGACGGCCGGCCGGCGTTCGCTCAGGCTTCCGGAGTGCCGGCCGCAGCCGCAGTGGCGGCGGGCCCGGCCGTGCCAGCGGCGGTGACCGGATTCCGGGGCGGCGCGAGGCGCGACCACGACGGAGATCGTCGAGTGGGTCCGCGCCAACGTTTCGGCGAACTGACTGCACCCACGCGTTCCACGCGCTGGACCGCCGCACCCGGGGCTGCGACCCGGCGGTGGGGCCGACTACGCTCGCTGGGACGTTGCCTGACTCAACGATGAGGATGAACTCGTGGATCTTTTCGAGTACCAAGCGCGCGACATGTTCGAGGCACACGGCGTGCCGGTGCTGGCCGGCACCGTGGTGGAGACCGTTGAACAAGCCCGGGCGGCGGCAGAGAGCATCGGTGCCAAGAGCGGCGGAGTCGTCGTGGTCAAGGCGCAGGTCAAGGTGGGTGGGCGTGGCAAGGCGGGCGGTGTCAAGGTAGCCAGGTCCGTTGACGAAGCAGCGGAGAAGGCCGGACAGATCCTCGGCATGGACATCAAGGGCCACACGGTCCACAAGGTGATGATCACCGCCGGCGCCGACATTGCGGAGGAGTACTACTTCTCGGTCCTGCTCGACCGGGCCAACCGCTCCTACCTGGCGATGGCCAGCAAGGAGGGTGGCGTGGAGATCGAGGTGCTCGCCGTGGAGCGCCCGCAGGCCCTTGCCCGCATCGGCGTGGACCCGATCGTGGGCATCGACGCGGCCAAGGCCAAGGAGATCGTCGACGCGGCGGACTTCGACGAGGACGTCAAGGCCGAGATCGCCGAGGTCATTCAGAAGCTCTGGACCGTCTACCGCGACGAGGACGCCACGCTGGTCGAGGTCAACCCGCTGGTCAGGACCACCGACGGCCACATCGTGGCCCTGGACGGCAAGGTCTCGCTCGATGAGAACGCGGGCTTCCGTCACCCCGACCACGAGGCGCTCGAGGACAAGGCCTCGGCCGACCCGCTCGAGGCAGCGGCCAAGGCCAAGGACCTCAACTACGTCAAGCTCGACGGAACCGTGGGCATCATCGGCAACGGGGCGGGTCTGGTCATGTCGACCCTTGACGTCGTCGCCTACGCCGGCGAGGAGTTCGGGGGGCCGGATGACCACCCCAAGCCGGCCAACTTCCTTGACATCGGTGGCGGCGCGTCGGCTCAGATCATGACCGATGGTCTGCACATCATCCTGGGCGACGAGCGGGTCAGGTCGGTGTTCGTCAACGTCTTCGGTGGCATCACCGCGTGTGACGCGGTCGCGACCGGCATCGTCGGTGCCCTCCACGCCCTGGGGGATGAGGCCACCAAACCGCTGGTCGTCCGGCTGGACGGCAACAACGTGAAGGAGGGCCGCCGCATCCTTGCTGAGGCCGCGCACCCCCTGGTGACGTTGGAAGAGACCATGGACGGCGCGGCCCGCAAGGCCGCCGAGCTGGCTTCGGCCGCCAACCAGAACTGAAAGGGCGGCAATCACCGTGGCAATCTTTCTCACCGCTGACTCCAAGATCATCGTCCAGGGCATGACGGGCTCCGAGGGCCAGAAACACACCCAGCTCATGCTGGCCTCGGGCGCCAACATCGTTGGCGGCGTGACCCCCGGCAAGGGTGGCCAGAAGGTCGACTTCGACGCAGGCGTCTCGCTACCGGTCTTTGGCTCGGTGGCTGAGGCCAGGGAGGCGACCGACGCCGACGTGACGGTCATCTTTGTCCCGGCCAAGTTCACCAAGTCCGCCGTGGTCGAGGCCATCGATGCCGGGATCCCGCTCGCCGTCGTCATCACCGAGGGCGTTGCCGTCAAGGACACCGCGGAGTTCTGGACCTACGCCCAGCAGGCCGGCACGACCCGGATCATCGGCCCGAACTGCCCCGGACTGATCAGCCCCGGAGCCTCGAACGCCGGCATCATCCCGGCGAACATCTCGGGCGCCGGCCGCATCGGCCTGGTCTCCAAGTCGGGCACCCTGACCTACCAGATGATGTACGAGCTTCGGGACCACGGTCTCTCCACGGCCGTCGGCATCGGCGGAGACCCGATCATCGGGACGACCCACATCGACTGCCTGGCGGCTTTCGAGGCAGACCCCGAGACCGATGCGATCGTCATGATCGGAGAGATCGGCGGTGATGCCGAGGAGCGTGCCGCGGCATACATCAAGGAGCACGTGACCAAGCCAGTGGTCGCCTACGTGGCCGGGTTCACCGCGCCTGAGGGCAAGACCATGGGTCACGCGGGCGCGATCGTCTCCGGGTCCTCCGGCACCGCCGCCGCCAAGCAGGAGGCCCTCGAGGCCGCCGGCGTCCAGGTCGGCAAGACGCCGTCCGCCACGGCCGACCTGATGCGCGTGATCATGAGGAAGCTGGGCTGACCAGCTCCCGACGTCGTATGACGGGCCGTTACCTCCAGTTGGACGTAACGGCCCGTTGTCGCGTTCCGGACACCTGCGACATCGAAGTGCCCTAGCATCGGTGGGGATTGCTCAGCCGACAGGAGGAGGGGCTGGCATGACCGCACGTTCGCGTGTTGCCGGCGAGCGTTCCATGGCCTCCCGTCTGGGCCGGCACGTGACTGCCATTCCTGCGGTCGCGGCCCTGCTGGCGGCCGCGCTGCTGAGCAGCTTCGCGTGGGTCGCGATCCACGAGTCGAACCAGAGGGTTTCGAGCGAGGCGCTGGCACACATGCGGTCCAACCGTGATGCGGCGGTGCGGGCCATGGCGTTCCAGGCGAACGACTACAAGCGCACGGCAGCGGCCTGGTCGGGGAACAACGAGGTCGTCGAGAGCCTCCGGGACCGGAAGCCGGCGGTCACGGACCAGCTCCAGGAGCACCTCTCGGCATGGGCGAAGAGCAGAAGCGCCCCTGCGGTGTTCGTGGCCGACACCCGGGGGCGACTCGTTGCGACCTACCCTGCCCAGCCTGAGATCATGGGCGGGGACTTCTCGTTCCGGGACTGGTTCCAGGGTGTGTCCCGGACCGGGCGGCCGTATGTGTCGGCGGCCTACAGCTCGGCTTTCAACAGACATCCCCTGGTCGTCGCGGTGTCCGCCCCCGTGCTGGACGGACCCCGGCGCGTCGGGTACCTCACCGTGTTGTGGCAGCTCGACTCCGTGCGTGCGGTTGCGGAGGGCTTCCATCGGGACGACGGCGTCACGATCACCGTGACCGACCAGGACGGCCAGCCGCTGACCGGCACGCCGGTCTTCGACGACCAGGGACAACCGCTGCAGGTGGCGGTCTCCGCGACGACCAGAGAGGCGCTTGCGGGGCGATCGGTCAACACGGTCACTGATGCGAGTATTGGGGCGGCGGGGCCGGTGCCCGGGGTCGGGTGGACAGTCACGGCCGCGTTGCCGACGTCGGTCGCACTGGCGCCAGCGGTCAGCTTCCAGCACAGCATCGAGGTCGCCCTGGTCGTTGCCCTGTTGCTCGTGGCGCTGTTCAGCATGCTCGCGGTGCGGTTCGCCCGCCGCCGGGTGGCCGACCGGGCCGCGGCTGAGGAGGAACGCCAGCACCTCAACGCTCTGGTCGCGGCCTCACCCATCGGTATCGTCGAGGGCCGGCCGGACGGAACCATCGTTGCCGTCAACGACGCCATGGCCCGGATGTTGGGCTACGACGTGGGTGAGCTGCTGGAGCGCAATGCCGGCGAGCTCATGCACCCCGACTCACCCCCTTCCGACGGCGGGGTGTTCCACGGCGTGGTCGAGGCCGGCGCCGGCAGCTACACCAGCGAGCGGCTGTACCGGGCGCGCGATGGGTCACCCGTCCCGGCGCTGGTCAGTGTCGTCGCACTGCACGGCACCGGTGGGCAGCTGCGCAGCATGGTGACGTTCGTGGTCGACCAGCGCGAGCAGCAGGCCACCGCCGGCGCTCTGAAGGCGCTTGCGGACACTCTCGCCGAGCGCCAGGCGTTCCTGTCCACCCTGTTCGACACGATGGACGTCGCCGTCATGGCCTGCGACGCGGCCGGTGTCCCGACGATGGTCAACAACCGGTTGCGGGCCATCCACGGGATAAGTGATGACGCACCCCTGGACGGGTCCGGCGCCATGGCACTGACGTACCTGGACGGCCGGCCGATGGGCTTTGCCGAGACACCACTGGTCCGCGCCCTCACCGAGAAGGAGGTGCGCGACGCCGAGTATCTTGCGGTGACCAGTGACGGACGGTCGCCGCAGCGGCTGCTCGTGCAGGCACGGCGGTTGACCGGCCCCCTCGGGGAGACCGTCGGCGCTGTCGTGGCGGCTCACGACGTGACTGCGATGCGCGCGGCTGAGGCTGCGTTGCGGGCCAGTGAGGATCGTTTCCGGCGGGTGTTCGACGAGGCGATCAACGGTGAGCTGCTGGTCAATGGCCATGGTGAGGTGATCCGGGTCAACGACACGCTGGCCCGGTTGT
>JANOHS010000274.1:0-2627 GCA_031406655.1 Micrococcales bacterium | reverse complement strand
CACCCAGACCATGCTGGGCCGTCGCCGTTATCTGCCGGACCTGACCTCGGACAACCGCCAGCGTCGCGAGGCGGCTGAGCGGATGGCGCTGAACGCTCCGATCCAGGGCTCGGCTGCCGACATCATCAAGCTGGCCATGCTGCGGGTCGACGCTGCCCTGCGCGAGTCAGGTGCGGCGTCGCGGACCCTGCTCCAGGTGCACGACGAGCTCGTTCTGGAGATCGCGCCGGGGGAGCGGGAAGCCATTGAGGCGTTGGTGCGCAAGGAGATGGGCGCCGCCATCGAGATGGATGTTCCGCTGGAGGTCAGTGTCGGGGTCGGCGCGTCCTGGCACGACGCCGGTCACTGACCGGATGGGGGCTAGGGGTTCACACTGCCCAGACGTACCGCACCGGCACCCATGAGAACCAAGAGGAGCGCCAGGGCGAGGAGCGGGAGGGGGTCCGAGCCTGTGTTCGCCAGGCTGGGCGGGACGGCGGAGGCTGCCGCGTTGACCGTGAACCGCGACGTGGCCGTCGAGCTGTTGCCGACAAAGTCGACCCCCCGGGCCACGATGACGTGTGGTCCATTGCCCAAGGCGCTGGTCGTGCGCAGGCTCCAGTTGCCGGTGATGATGCCTGCTCTGCTGGTGTTGTTGTTGAAGGTGATGGGTGCGCCGCCGTCGATGGTGATCGTGATGGTGCCGAACCGCGAGAAGCCTCGCTCCATAGCGGGATCGAACGTGCCGGCGACTCCTGGGGTCGGGTCCTCGATTGTCGAGCCGTTGACCGGTGTGCTGATCGCGAACACCGGGGGCGTCGCATCGACCAGGAAGTTCGTGGGCCCCGTTTCGGTGTAGCCATCGGCGTTGACGGCCCTGGCCACCGCGAAGTGCTGACCGTCGATCAGCCTTGGCGAGATCAGCGTCCAGGCACCGGTGGCGCTGGTGGGCACGGTGATCTGTGGGCCGTCGTCGATGGCCACGGTGATGGTGCCGCTGATGAGATCGGAGACACCGCTGATCGTCGGGGTCGAGTCGTTGGTGGCCGACTCGTTTGCAGGCGTGAGGATGCCGAGTCTGGGTCGCTTCTGTGTCAG
The DNA here is from genome assembly GCA_031406655.1 of Micrococcales bacterium. Classification (GTDB taxonomy): domain Bacteria; phylum Actinomycetota; class Actinomycetes; order Actinomycetales; family Dermatophilaceae; genus UBA4719. The sequence continues at coordinate 1,550 of JANOHS010000274.1, read as the reverse complement.
GTCGACGATGAAGGTTGTGCTGTCCGTGGCGACGATCCCCGTGGCGTCGATGGCGGTGGCGAGCACGGTGTGAGAGCCCTCGAACAGGGTCTTGGGGGTCGAGGTCAGGATCCAGTCACCGGCGCTGTTGGTGGCGACACTGACAGCCGTACCGCCGTCGATGCTCACGGTGATGGAGCCACTGACGACGTCGGAGGTGCCGTTGATCGGCGGGGTCCAGTCGTCGGTCCTTGACCCTTCGGCAGGTGCCGTGATCGCGATCGTTGCCGGTGCGGCCTGGGCCGGAGTGCCCACCGCCATGAGGATTGGCACCGAGAGGATCAGTGCGGCAACGGTGACGGTCAGGCGAAGGGGCAGAACGCGCATCAGGGCACCTTGATCCATGGGAAGCAGTTGGCCGGAGCGTACTCGGCCCCGCCAGCGCCCATTTGCCGGAGGACGCTCACCGTGGCTTCTCGCACAGGAAGATCGCCGTGCCGGGGATGAGCGCGCCACGTAGAGGGCTCCAGCCGCCCCAGACCTGCTGGTTCTCGGCGGGCCATTCCGGCTCGACCAGGTCGACCAGCCGGAGCCCGGCGGCAGTGAGCTCGCGCACCCGGTCGCCCAGCGTGCGGTGATGTTCGACGTAGGTCGTCGCGCCCGACTCCTCCTCGACGTACGGGGTCCGGTCGAAGTAGGAGCTGCTCACCGTCAGCCCCGGGTAGCCGGGATCGTCGGGCAGTGCCCACCGCATGGGGTGGGTCGTGGAGAACACGAACCGCCCACCGGGTCGAAGCACCCGGGCAGCCTCCGCCATGACGGTGGCCGAGTCCGCGACGAAGGGCACCACGCCGTATGCCGTGAAGACCGTGTCGAACCAGCCGTCACCAAACGGGAGTCTGGCCCCGTCGCACTGCACCAGTGGCACGGTCAGCCCCGACCGGGCCTTGAACGGCCGGTTGAGCTCGAGACCGTGGCGAAGCATGCCGCCCGAGATGTCGGTGGCCACCACCCGGGCACCGCGGAGTGCGGCATACCGGCTGCACTGAGCGGCACCGGCACCGATCTCGAGCAGCCGCTTGCCGCGGACCTCACCGAGCAGACCGGCATCGGCCTCGCGCAGGCCCTCGGGCCCCCACACGAGGTCGTCGTCGCCGAGAAACCCCCCGTGCTCGGCGTAGTAGTCGTCCGCCTCGACGTCCCACCAGGTGCGGTTGGCCCGCGCGGTCTCGGCCGGGTCGGCTCCACGGCGCCCCGCCCGGGCAGTCTGTTCAGGGTCGTCCCCGGTTTCGCTCACCCGCACATCCTGCCCCGACCCCTGCTTTGACCTGCACGAGGCGTCCTCGGTAAGGTTGTCGCGTCTGCAACGTGCATCCTTGGAGTCGCCGGCAACGGTCGACCCCACAACCGCGCCCAGCAACACATCTGTTTCCACCGCAGTGTCCACCCGGGCACACGGCATACCAACGTGTCGTGAACCTTTAACCAATCTGTCCATCAATCGGAGTCCCAACTACATGACTGCCAGCCCGGCCGTAAAGGCCAGCCCCCAGGTCGCGATCAACGACATC
>JANOHS010000188.1:0-6174 GCA_031406655.1 Micrococcales bacterium | reverse complement strand
ACGCCTCGCTGGCCGGCGAGCCCATCACCACGTACGCCTCTACCCACCCAGCCGCCGAGGCTTACCGGCAGCTGGCGCGCGAGCTCATCGCGCGAGGTGGGGTGGCCTGAGGACCATGGCTGAGGCCTCCGCCCCTGAGGTCACTGCCGAGGCGATCGGCCCGGCCTTCAACGGCGCCGTCGACCTCCAGCCCGCTGAGATCAAGGCTGGGCCGCCACCCGCCTTCGGGTCGGACCTGACACCCGGCGGCGTGCTGCGCAAGCCCGGCAGCCGACCGTTCGAGGTGCACCTGGACGTCTTCCAGGGCCCCTTCGAAGTTCTGCTGGGTTTGATCTCCAAGCACAAGCTGGACATCACCGAGATCGCCCTGGCCACGGTGACTGACGAGTTCATGGCTCACATCAGGGCACATCAGACCTCCGGCACCGAATGGGACCTGAGCCAGGCCTCCGAGTTCCTGCTGGTCGCGGCCACTCTGCTGGACATCAAGTCGGCCCGCCTGCTGTCGCAGCTGAGCCTGGAGGACGAGGATGACCTGGCGCTGATCGAAGCGCGAGACCTGCTGTTTGCCCGGCTGCTTCAGTACCGAGCGTTCAAGCAGGTGGCCGGTGCCTTTGCGCAGCGAATGGCAACCGCAGGCCGTATGACGGCCCGCCAGGCAGGCCTGGAGCCTCAGTTCGCCGCCTTGCTCCCAGAGCTGGTGATGAGCATCACGGCCGAGCAGCTGGCCATGATCGCTGCACGCGCCATCACACCGAAGGTGGCGCCGAGCGTTGGTCTGGACCACCTGCACGCGCCAGCCGTGAGCGTCCGCGAGCAGGCCGCCGTGATCGTCCAGCGCCTGCGAGCCTGTCGCTCATGCTCCTTCGGGTCACTGGTCGCCGATGCCGAGAGCACATTGGTGATCGTGGCACGGTTCCTCGCGCTGCTGGAGCTGTTTCACGAGTCTGCCATCGCCTTCGACCAGGCCGAGTCGTTCGCAGAGCTGACGGTCCGGTGGACCGGCCAGGACGATGGTGAGATCGGTGTCAGTGACGAGTTCGACCAGTTCGACGAGTCCGATGAGTCCGATGAAGACTCAGCGATCGAGAAGAACGACGAAGACGACGTGATCGAGGATGAGATAGGTGGATCCAGTTGAGTGAGGCGCCAGCCCCGTTGGGCGAGAACGAGATTGCGGATGCGGTGGAGGCCGAGGGTGTCGAACCTGGCGAGGTCCCGGAGGGCCAGGTCGCCTTCGACATCAACGACTTCCCGGGCGGTGCACGAGGCGCGATCGAGGCGGTGCTGATGGTCATCGACGAGCCGGTCACCGACATGGCTCTGGCCTCGGCGCTCGAGCTGCCCATGGATGATGTCGTCCTGCACCTGCATGCCCTGGCCGAGGACTACGACCAGGGGAACCGCGGGTTCGCCCTCAAACAGATCGCCGGTGGATGGCGCGTCTACAGCCGCTCGGACTACGCGCCGGTGGTCGAGAAGTTCCTGATGGACGGTCAACGGGCCAGGCTCACGCAGGCCTCCCTGGAGACCCTGGCGGTCATCGCCTACCGACAGCCGATCTCGCGGGCCCGGGTGGGCGCCGTGCGCGGCGTCAACGTCGACGGCGTCGTCCGGACCCTGCACAGCCGCGGCCTGATCCAGGAGATGGGCGCCGAAGGCGAAAGTGGTGCGATCCTTTACGGAACGACGTCCTACTTCCTGCAGCGGCTCGGCCTCGGCTCGCTGGACGAGCTGCCTGCCCTTGCCCCCTACCTACCTGAGGTTGATGTGCTCGACGAACTCGCGGCCCTCCAGAAAGACAGCCGGGCATGAGCGACCGCAAGCCCGCCCGGGGCGGTTCTGACGCCCCCCGCAAGCGTGCGAACGAAGGAGCCCGTGCCGGCGGTACATCGCGCGGTGGGTCTCCCCAGCGCGGTAGCAGCGGCACCACCAAACCCAGTCAGCCCACCCGGCTGCCCCCGCAGCGGGAGCGGCCGACGGCCAAGGTCGATGTCCATGATCCCGATGGTGTGCGGCTGCAGAAGCTCCTGGCCGCGGCCGGCGTCGGCAGCCGGCGGACCTGCGAGAGCCTGATCACCGCAGGTCGCGTGGAGGTGGATGGTCACCTGGTCACCGAGCTCGGCGTGCGGATCGACCCCCGCCGGCAGACCGTCAATGTCGACGGGTCCAGGGTCACGCTGGACGAGTCGCGGGTCTATCTCGCCTTCAACAAGCCCCTGGGCGTCGTGTCGACGATGAGCGACGATCTGGACCGTCCCTGCGTGGGCGACTACGTCCTCAACCGCAAGGAGCGCCTCTTCCACGTCGGGCGCCTGGACGTCGACACCGAGGGGCTGCTGCTGCTGACGAACGACGGCGAGCTGGCACATCGGCTCCAGCACCCGTCATACGGCGTGCTCAAGACCTATCTGGCCCAGATCCCGGGTCCGGTGCCGCGTGACCTGGGCAAGCAGCTGCGCGAGGGCATCGAGCTGCCGGACGGCCCGGTCAAGGTCGACTCCTTCAAGCTCGTGGACTCCGCCCCCGGAAGAGCCCTGGTGGAGCTCCAGCTGCACGAGGGCCGCAAGCATGTCGTTCGGCGGCTGCTCGAGGCCGTGGGCCACCCGGTGATCACGCTGGTCCGGACCGATGTCGGTCCGATCCGGCTCGGCGACCTGCGCTCGGGCCGGATGAGGGCGCTCAACCAGCCCGAGATCGGTCAGCTGTACTCAGCTGCCGGACTCTGATGACGTCACGGCTTCTGTGGCCGCTAGCGTTGCGGTCGTGAGAGATACGCCCATGCCCGTCACAGCCGTCCGCGCCATCAGGGGTGCCATCCAGCTGGACGTGGATGAACGCGAGCACGTGCTGTCCTCGACGCGCGAGCTGGTCACCTCGGTTCTGGAGGCGAACTCGCTGACCAAGGACGACGTCATCTCGATCATGTTCACGGCGACTCCGGACGTGCGCAGCGAGTTCCCGGCAGTGGCGGCCCGCGAGCTGGGTCTGGGTGATGTCCCGTTGATGTGCACCCAGGAGCTCGACGTGATCGGTGCCATGCCGATGGTGATCCGGTTGATGGCGCATGTGAACACCACCCTGTCCCGCGGGCAGATCACCCATGTCTACCTGCGCGGGGCCACCGCCTTGCGTCGAGACCTCGCCCAGTGAGTGCTCACGAGTCGTCCGACCGACTACGGGTCAGGATCGTGGGCACCGGTCTGATCGGGGCCAGCCTGGGAATAGCGCTGTCCCACAAGGGTTTTCAGGTATCGCTGGATGACCCATCACCCACCGCCGCGGCGCTGGCGCGTGACCTCGGTGCCGGTGTGCCGGCAGCGGACATCGTGGGCGACCCCGACGTGGTCGTCGTTGCGGCGCCCCCGGACGTCGTGGCCGCCGTGGTGGCACGAGAGCTGCGGCAGTGGCCCAACGCCGTGGTCACCGACGCTGCCAGCGTCAAGGGTGCGGTGCTGAGAGCGTTGCAGGACAAGGACCTTGACCTTTCGCGTTACGTCGGGTCGCACCCCATGGCCGGGCGGGAGAAGTCGGGCGTCGTTGCCGCGCAGGGGGATCTCTTCGAAGGTCGCTCATGGGTCGTGGCACCTGGACCGCAGGCATCAGCGGGCGCCATCGAGATGGTGCGCCGGATCGCCACGGCAGCCGGAGCGGCTGTTCTGGTGATGAGCCCCGATGAGCACGACGCTGCTGTCGCGGCGGTCTCACACGTACCGCAGATCGCAGCAAGCCTCGTGGCGAGCCGGCTGCGCGACCTGTCCTCCGGCGCGGTTGCCCTGTCAGGACAGGGAATTCGCGACGTGACGCGCATCGCGGCAAGCGACCCGAGCATGTGGACCCAGATCCTGGCCGGCAACGCACCCGCGGTCCGCAACGTCCTTGAGCTGCTCGCCGCGGACCTCGACGGCGTGCTCGTGGCCTTGCGCCACCTGGAGTCCGATGCTGACCGGGACAGCGTGGGTGCGCGCGCGGTTCTGGCCAGGACCGTGGCGGACGGCAACGCCGGGCATGCACGTATCCCCGGCAAGCACGGCGCGGCCCCGACCACCTACGCCTCCGTCGTCGTGGTCGTCCCGGATGAGCCCGGCGCCCTTGGTCGGCTCCTGCACGATGTCGGCGAGGCAGGGGTCAACATGGAGGACCTGCATCTCGAGCACGGCGTGGGCCAGCCGTTCGGTCTGGCCGAGCTCTCCGTGCTGCCCGCGGCGGTTGAGCCGCTGATGAAGGCCCTGACCGCTTTGGGCTGGCCGGTCCACGAGTAGCACGTCACTCGGGCACCCAGATGCCCGGTTGGCCCTTCCCACTAGGGTTTCTCGGGTGAGTGCCAGCCCCAAGCGCCTTGTCATTGCCATCGACGGACCGTCCGGATCCGGCAAGTCCAGCGTCTCCAGGGCGCTGGCCCAGCGACTGAACCTGGCCTACCTCGACACAGGAGCCATGTACCGCGCCCTGACCTGGTGGTGTGCCCAACAGGGAGTCGACCTTGGCGACGAGGCGGCTGTGGCGCGCGCTGCCAGGGACCTTCCGCTGCAGATGGGCACCGACCCGAGCGCCTCGTCGGTGCAGGTCGCGGGTGTCGTGATCGACGAGGCCATCCGAACCAGCGAGATCTCCGAGTCGGTGTCCAAGGTCGCGACCAATCTCGAGGTGCGCGCCGAGCTGTGCAACCGTCAGCGGGCCCTGATAGCCGAGGCGGTCGAGAACAGCGGTGGAGTCGTGGCCGAGGGCCGCGACATCACCACCGTGGTGGCGCCCGATGCCGACGTACGGATCCTGTTGGTGGCCAGTCAGGCGGCCCGGCTGACCCGACGCGCCAAGGAGCTCCACGGTGAGGCCGGCCACGATGCCGTCAGCGCCACCCACGACCAGATCGTGCGCCGCGACAGGGATGACTCGACCGTGTCGCAGTTCATGGAAGCCGCCGAGGGCGTGACGCTGGTGGACACTTCGGAGCTGGACTTCGAGCAGTCCGTGGACGCGGTGCTGGAAGTCGTCGCCACCCAGACCGGCCCCGAGGGTCCGTGACTGGACGAAGGCCCGCGAATGATGAGGGACAATAGGTAGTTGCCAGCCCGACCTACCCCTGACCCTCTTGAGACTGAAGGACCCTGCCGTGAGCGAGCACCCCGAGACCGTCGACCAGACAGAGGTCGACGACCTGTCGGTTGAGCGCGCCCTACGCGTCGGCCTGGACGAGTTCGAGCTCGTCGAGGAGGACGTGTCCCTGCTTGACCGCGGGGACGACGATGGCGCTGAGGCCGAGCCGACCGGACCGGTGCCGGTGGTCGCGATCATCGGTCGCCCCAACGTCGGCAAGTCGACCTTGGTCAACCGCATCCTTGGACGGCGGGAGGCCGTGGTCGAGGACGTCCCCGGAGTGACCCGCGACCGCGTGGCCTACGACGCCGAGTGGACCGGCACCCGGTTCACCCTGGTGGACACCGGCGGCTGGGAGGTCGACGCGACGGGCATCCACCTGCGCGTCGCAGAACAGGCGGAGATCGCCATCGAGCTCGCTGACGCCGTGATGTTCGTGGTCGACGCGACCGTCGGCGCGACCGACACCGACGATGCCGTCGTCAAGCTGCTGCGCAAGTCCGGCAAGCCGGTGATCCTGGTGGCCAACAAGGTCGATGACCCGCGGAGCGAGGCGGACGCGGCGATGCTGTGGTCCTTCGGGCTCGGCCAGCCGTGGCCGGTGTCGGCACTGCACGGTCGCGGCAGCGGTGACGTCCTGGACGCGGTCCTCGAGGTCCTGCCCAAGTACTCCGCGGTCGGCGGCGCCTACACGCGCGGGGGACCGCGCCGGGTGGCTCTGGTGGGCCGGCCCAACGTGGGCAAGTCGAGCCTGCTCAACAGGCTCGCGGGGGAGGACCGTGTCGTCGTCGACAAGGTTGCCGGCACCACCCGCGACCCCGTCGACGAGCTGATCGAGCTCGGCGGCAAGACCTGGCGCTTCGTGGACACGGCCGGCATCCGCCGCCGGGTCCACCAGACCCGGGGAGCGGACTTCTACGCCTCGCTGCGGACCCAGACGGCGCTGGAGAAGGCCGAGGTTGCGGTCGTGCTGATCGATGCCGAGGACGCCATCGCCGAGCAGGACATCCGCGTCATCCAGCAGGTCATCGACTCCGGGCGTGCCCTGGTCGTGGCCTACAACAAGTGGGACATCCT
>JANOHS010000143.1:0-1792 GCA_031406655.1 Micrococcales bacterium | reverse complement strand
TCGACGACCTGCAGGCGCAGCTGGATGCGGACGGGCAGCGCGAGCGCGACCTGGAGGTCTCGGACCGGACCCGCCGCGAGCGTGCCCAGGTGGGGCTGCACGAACGCCTCATCGCCCATCGGGGCCAGGGCGTCGAGCTGCGGCTGGCAGCAGGGGTCCTGGTGTCGGGCACCGTCGCCGACGCCGGCTCGGACTGGCTGCTCATCGAGGACCCGGGCGAGCGGGGGAGCCTGGTGCCGTTCGCGGCGATCGTGGCGATCAGCGGGCTGGGGGTCCGGGCGGCTACCGGCCCGGGGGTGGCGACGGCGAAGCGGTTCGGCCTGGGTTATGCGTTGCGCGGGCTCAGCCGCGACCGGGCCGTGGTCTCACTGACCGACATCGCCGGCTCGGTGACCACGGGCACCATCGACGCGGTGGGCGCGGACGCTCTCGATCTCAGCGAACATCCGGCCGACGTGGCCCGGCGGGCCGTGAATATCGTTGCGCGGCGGGTGATCCCGTTCTCGGCGATCGTGCTCGTTCGCCACGGGTGAGATCTGGCGGCGCCTACTCCCCGCGCTCTCCGAACGGGTGGGCGGCCACGAAGGTCTTGGTCTCGGAGTACATCCGCTGGATGTAGCTCTCCAGCTCGGTGGCCTCGACCCGCCACTGGCCGCGCCCGCCGACCTTGATGGCGTTGAGCTCGCCGGAGCGCACGAGGGCATAGGCCTGGGCCGAGGAGATGTCCAGGGTCTCGGCGACGTCGGAGAGCTGGATGAAGCGCTGTGCCATGGGGTCGACTCCTTGCGGCGCGAAGGTTTCCTTGACTCATTGGTACCACAAACCTGCGACGCCATGTGGCTGCTCCTGCGAGTGTCGTCCTCAAGTCACTTGCCTTGACATGCGTGAGTTTGCCTGTCCGGCCTCATCGCGGCAGCGGGTGCTCCTGGCGGTCACTGTTGCGCGCCTCGGCGAGGTTCTCCATGAGCCGACGCGCGTTGGCCGGGGAGCGCAACAGGTTCGCGGTCTCCTCGAGCGCCTCATACTGCGCGCGGGAGACCAGCACAGCATCGCCGAGCGGAGAGGTGATCTTCACCGGCACGCCGCCATTGTTGACCCGCTCGATCAGCGAGAAGAGGTTGTTGCGGGCTTCGGACACGGTGATCCCCAAAGGGTCCTCCAAGCGGTAGGCGATGGGTACCACCCTGGCTCATGGGCTGTGGATGAGATGCCGGGTGAGAGGCGCCAATGGGCGATGATAGTCCGAAGGCTTCACCTTGTCCTGTCTGCCCGCGTGCCCCCGGGGCTGGTGAGGCACCCACGAGAACGAGGTTGGATATGGCCGAGCTGCCCAAGCCGACCGCGGCGCGTCTGCGCAGACCGTCCTGGCGCGACACCCGGCTGGTCGTCGGGGTGGTCCTGGTCCTGCTGTCGATGGACGTCGGGGCCAAGGTCATCGCTGCCGCAGACGACACGGTGCCCATGTATGCCGCGGCGGCCAGTCTGGTGCCCGGCCAACCGGTGACCCAGGGCGACGTCAGACGCGTGGATGTCCAGCTCGGAGCCAACCGGGGCAGCTACGTCGCCGCCGACCACGACATCGCCCCGGACACGTTCGCGCTGCGCGACGTCCGGGCCGGCGAGCTGCTGCCGAGGTCGGCGCTGGGCACCCGGGCTGACATCAACCTCAAACCAGTGTCCGTCCCGGTTGACGGTGGCGGCGCCGCGCAGCTGGCCGCAGGCTCGATCGTGGATGTGTGGGTCAACGCCAAGGACCCGTCATCGGCAGCCGAGAAGTACGGCAAGCCGGTCA
>JANOHS010000347.1:0-2489 GCA_031406655.1 Micrococcales bacterium | reverse complement strand
GATCACCCGCCGCGCAACGACATTCACGGCCCGCCGGGCCACGTCGGCCGGATGTTCGCTGAGATCGAGAGCGTCCGCGCCCACCGCGTCGATGGTGCCCGTGGTCACCGAGCCGGCGATATCGGTCAGTGAGACCACGGCCCGGTCGCGGCTGAGCCCGCGCAACGCATAACCCAGGCCGAACCGCTTCGCCGTCGCCACCCCCGGGCCGGTAGCCGCCCGGACCCCCAGTCCGCTGATCGCCACGATCGCCGCGAACGGCACCAGGCTCCCCCGCTCGCCCGGGTCCTCGATGAGCAGCCAGTCCGAGCCGGCGTCGGCGACGGTGCCCGACACCAGGACCCCTGCTGCCAGCCGTAGCTCGACGCCCTGGCCCCGATGGGCGATGAGGCGTTCGTGCAGCCCCACCTGGGCACGCTCGCGGCGGGTCCGGTCCGAGACCTCCAGGTCGCGCTCGCGCTGCCCGTCCGCATCCAGCTGCGCCTGCAGGTCGTCGAAGAGCCGGTCCCAACGCATCGCGCCTCCCTTCGTCGGGACCAGTATCGACCAGCCCTCGCCCACCGTCGCACGCCCGAATGAAGGCAACTGTTGGCAAACGCATGCAAACTGCACTATCGTGTCGCCAACATCACCAAAGCCCAAGGAGCCGGTATGCCGCCTCGTCCCAGTCCCGCGGGCGCCCACCCGCTCGCCGCACTCGCCCTGGCCGGCGCGAGCCTGGTTGCCGCGGCGGCGGTGGGGTCCACCTTCCTGAGCACGGCACGCGACTCCTGGGCCGCGATCGTCGCCGCCGGGCCGGCCGACCCGGGCGACGGCATACTCCTGGTGGTTGCCCTGGGAGGGGCGCTGCTGTCGATGTGGCTGGGCCTGGGCATGGCCCTCTCGGCGCTCTCCGCGCTGCCTGGCGCCCTCGGGCAGGCCTGCGACGTGCTGGCGGACCGGCTCGCCCCCGCCACCGCGCGCAAGGTCGTCGCGTTCGTCCTCGGGACCACGCTGACGGCGGCGCTGGTTCCGGTGAGCGCCATTGCCCGCACCGGCCTCGCCTCGCCACGACCGGCGCGGGTCGCCGTGGCCCAGATGGCCAGGGGTGGCCTGGCCGATGCCGCGCCGAGCGCCTCCTTCGGCCTGGTCAGCGACGCCCTGTCGGCGAAGGACGCGGCGCCCTCGCCGTCGTGGTCGCCGGAGAAGGGGTCCACGGATGGCGTGACCGTGCAGACCGGCGACACGTTGTGGTCCATCGCGGCCCGCCATCTGGGACCGGGGGCCACGAGCGCGGCCATCGACGCCGAGTGGCACCGATGGTTCGCCGCCAACCGCGAGGTGATCGGCGCTGACGCCAACGTGATTGCGCCCGGTCAGCGCCTGGACCCGCCAGCCGCCCAGGCGCGGTCATGACGCTGAGCATCCGGCCCATCCCCGACCTCCTGCCACCGGTCATCGACTCGCGCACGGCCATATTCCAGGACCCGAGCCCGTTCATCCAGGGGACGCTGGCGATCGACTTCAGCCTCGACGACGACCCGGCCCAGGACCCCGCGGGCAAGGACTACTTCGGACCGCAGCGCACCCTCTCCCGCGACCTGCCCGAGCCGGTCGCCTGGGTGACGCACATCGCCCAGGCCCTGGTCGAGGTCATGTCAGGTGCGCGTCCTGCCCCGCAGGTGATCCGCTGGACCACACCGGACGTGTATTCGGCGGTCGCTCGCCGTAACGCCGCCGCGGGCCGTCGCGGGCTGGTCGCCAGGCGGGCGCTCGTGCGCCGGGTGATGATCTGCGTGCCGGTCGACGGGGTGGTCGAGGCGTGCGCGGTGGTGGTGGACAACGGCCGGGTCCGGGCGCTGGCCATGCGCCTGACCGGGGTCGACCGCCGCTGGGTGGTCAGCGAGCTCCAGGTCGGCTGACCGTCAAATGACCCGGCTGAGCGCCAATCGACCCACCCCGGGACCCGCCCGAGCCCGTGAAGTCGCAGAAGTCGTTGCTCGCAGACGCTCGGAGCAACAGTTTCTGCGACTTCACGGGCGAATCAGCGCCGCCAGCAGCGACAGATGACCCGCGAGACCCCCTTGCCGCCAGAGCTGGGCCGCGCACCGTTCACGGTGGCCCAGGCCAGAGCGCTGGGCGTCAGCGAAGCCCGCCTTCGACACGGCAGCCTGTCCAGTCCGGCCAAGGGTGTGCGTCAGTCTGGCGCGGACCCGAGCAGGACTGATCTGGCCCAGCTCGCCGCGGCAACCGGGCTGGTCCTCCCGGTCGGCAGCGCGTTCTCACACCTCACAGCCGCCCGCCTGCTCGGGCTGCCGCTCCCACGCCGGTGGGCGCCGACAGAACCCCTGGACGTCATGAACGTCACCGTCGCCGCCAAGATTCGCCGGGCCGGTTGCTCAGGACATCGCGGCCTGGAGTCACGACGCACCTTGCAGCGCAACGGTCTACGCCTGGTGAGCCCGGAGGACACCTGGTGCGATCTGGGGGCTACGGGCGCACTCGATCTG
>JANOHS010000126.1:0-1613 GCA_031406655.1 Micrococcales bacterium | reverse complement strand
CCGGTGAGCCGGAGCTCGTGGCGCAGGAAGTCCGACAGCAGCCTGCGGGTCGGTGCGGCCGCCGTGTGGCTCACCCCGTTGACCCGGAGCGTGATCTCGACCAGGGGCTCAGGATCGGTCTGCGTCATCTCGCTCAAGGCTCAGGCTCCCTTGGCAACGGGGGTGGCATCGGCTTCGTCGGTCGCGTTCGAGGCGGCCACGGCGAGGACCCTGGCGGTGAGGACGCCGACCAGCATCCGGCGATACTCCGCGCTGGCGTTGATGTCGGCGTCCGGGTCGACGTGCTCGCGGGCCCGCTCGGCGGCGCCGGCCCAGTCCGCGTCCGCCAGAGCGCTGCCGGCGAGCTGCTCGCCAAGGTCCAGGACGTCTGGCGTGGGAGTCACGGAGACGAAGGACGCGCGCGCCGAGGTGATCAGGCCGTCGACCACCGTCACGGCAGCGGCGACGCCGGCCAGGGCGTAGTCACCGCGGCGGCGCGCGGACTCGGCGAACGCCATACCGGTGCCGGCGGGAAAGCGGCGGAAGGACGCGGCCGTGGCCAGCTCGTCCTCCTGCAGGCAGGACTCCATCGGGCCGAGGAAGAAGTCCCCGGCGCCCACGGTGCGCGTCCCCCGCGAGCTGGCCACCTCGACATACCCGCTGGTCAGGGCGAGCACGGCCGGCATCTCGCCGGAGGGGTCGGCGTGCGCGAGGGAGCCGACGGTCGTCCCCCTGTTGCGGATCACCGGGTGGGCGACCCAGGCGAGAGCCTGACGCAGCAGGGGCAGGTGGGCGAACGCATCAGCGTGGCGCTCGAGCTGGGCGTGGCGCACGAGCGCTCCGATCCGGACGGCGTCGGCGGTGACCTCGACGGTGTCGAGACCGGCGATCCGGTTGATGTCGACCAGGTGTCGCGGTGCCGCGAGGCGCATGTTGAGGATCGGGATCAGGCTCTGCCCGCCCGCGAGCACCTTTGCGTCATGGCCGTGCTCGACAAGCACCGCGAGCGCCTCGCCAACCGTGCGCGGCGCGTGATGGACGAAGGACGAGGGCTTCACCGTGTTGATCCTGCCTGTCCGAAGGGCGTGTGGATAGTGCCGCGGCCGGATAGCCGGTTTGTCGCGCCGATGGCACCGGATCGGGCGCCAGCCGTGCAACAAACCAGCTACCGGAGGCCGCTAGTGAACGTCGTCGTCCTCCTTGTTGATGTCCTTCATGCCCAGCACCAGGAGCGCACCGTCGGCGCTGTCCTTCATGTGCTGGGGTGCCAGCGCCCGGGCCATGTGATAGGCCGCGATCGCCACGATGGTGCCGAAGGCGATGCCGCTGAGGCTGAACGTGTCGCTGAACACCAGACTGGTGTTGCCGATGGCTATGACAATGCCGGCGGCCACTGGGACCAGGTTGACCGGGTTGGCGAAGTCGACCTCGTTCTCCTTCCAGATCTTGGCACCGAGCAGACCGATCATCCCGTAGAGGATCACCGTGATACCGCCGAGTACACCGCCTGGGGTCGCGGCCACGAGCGCGCCGAACTTGGGTGAGAGCCCGAAGACGATGGCCACTAGTGCGGCGACGTAGTAGGCCGCCGTGGAGTAGACCCGGGTCGCCGCCATGACGCCGATGTTCTCGGC
>JANOHS010000075.1:0-7478 GCA_031406655.1 Micrococcales bacterium | reverse complement strand
CTGCACCGCGACCTCGAGCTCGTCCTCGGCGAGGGCGAAGACGTCGGCGTCGGTGGCGTCGGGCAGCACGACGGCCGACTTCTCGAGCACCCGCTCCAGCGCCCCGATGTCGTCGCGCAGCCGCGCGGCCCGCTCGAAGTCGAGCGCGGCTGAGGCCTCCTTCATCTCCCTGGTGAGACGGCCGACGAACCGGCCCGTCTCCCCCGCCATGAAGTCGCAGAAGTCCTCGGCGATGGCTCGGTGCTCATCAACACTGACCCGTTCGACGCAGGGGGCGGAGCACTTGTCGATATAGCCCAGCAGGCACGGCCGGCCCACCTGCCCGGCACGTCTGAAGACACCACTGCTGCAGGTGCGCATGGGGAACACCCGCAACAGCTGGTCGAGCGTCTCGCGAATGGCCCACGCGTGGGCATACGGACCGAAGTATCGCGTCCCCTTGCGTTTGGCTCCCCGCATCACCTGCGCGCGGGGGAACTCCTCACCCAGCGTGACGGCGAGGTAGGGGTAGGACTTGTCGTCGCGGTACTTGACGTTGAAGCGTGGGTCGAACTCCTTGATCCAGGAGTACTCCAGCTGCAGCGCCTCGACCTCGTTGGCCACGACGGTCCACTCGACGCTGGCACCGGTCGTGACCATCGACCGCGTGCGCGGGTGCAGCGCAGAGAGGTCCTGGAAGTAGGACGAGAGCCGCGAGCGCAGCGACTTCGCCTTGCCCACGTAGATGACACGGCCATCGGCGTCCCGGAAACGGTAGACACCGGGGTCAACCGGGATCTCCCCCGGTCGGGGGCGGTATGACGAAGGGTCGGCCACATCCTCACTCTATGAGGTCAGGTGACGGTGAACGTCCCGGTCATCGGGGGGTGCGGGTCGCACTTGAAGGTGTAGCTGCCCGCCACGAAGGTGACCGTCCAGGTCGCCTCGGTGGTCTCCGGAACGGTGGTCTTCTCCTCCACCCCCGTGCCGGTGAGGTGAAAGTTGTGCTTCGCCGACAGGTCCTTGACCTTCACCTCATAGCTGCCCGCCTTGAGGGTGGTCACCGGAGCGCCCGTGCTGTCCGTGAGCGTGATGACGGGTTTGTCCCCCTCCCCGACGGACCCGGTCAGGACCGACCCTGCCGCGGCTGCCGGCGCGTCGCCCGTCGCCGACGGCTCGTCTGCCGCCGGTGTGCTGGCGTCGTCGCCACACGCACTGACGAGCAGGAGAAGAGCAACAGGGGCCGCCAGCACGAAGGGTCTCCTGATCATCCGTCGATAGCTGCCCCTGACCGCGGGATGGTTGGCCTTGAGGTCCTGGTCCGACTCATTCATGACGTCCTCCGAGCACTTCGCCGGAGCCGGTCTCCGGTTCAAAGGTGAACCAACGTAGAGAGGGCACCGGTGGTTCAACTCGTTTTCGGGTGAGTAACAACCCTGCAACACATACGTCCAGAAACGGCCCCAGAACCGCGCCCTACAGATACTCTTCACCATCCCGTGGAATCACGGGCGTCCGGGAACCTCATCCCCGGGCGATGACTGACGATGACTATCAGGAGGAACTTGTGCACCAGCGTTCCGTGGTACGGGTCGGAGCGTCGCTGCTCATCGCGTCGCTGGCCCTGTCGGCATGCGGCTCCCGAGGCGAGACAGAGACCGCCTCGTCGGGCGACAAGAAGATCGCCAAGATCGGCATCATGGCACCGTTGTCCGGTGACCTGTCCGCTCTTGGCCTCGGCATACAGCACTCGGTCGAGCTTGCCGTCAAGCAGGCGAACGCCAACAACGCCATTCCGGGATGGACCCTTGAGGTCGTGGCCAAGGACGACGAGGCCAAGCCCGAGGTGGGAAAGAACGCCGCAACCGCCTTCGCCGCTGACCCGGCTGTCGCCGGTGTCGTGGGCAACCTGAACTCCAGCGTCGCCCAGAGCACCCAGCCGGTGCTCGCGGCGGCCAAGATCGTCCAGGTCTCTCCGGCCAACACCGGCCCGGGCCTGACCCAGGGAGCGGCATTCGCGACCGCGCCGAAGCGGACCTACGAGACCTACTTCCGCACCTGCACCACTGATGCCATCCAGGGCCCGTTCGCCGCGCGTTACCTCTTCGAGAAGGCCGGCATCAAGAAGATCGCGACGATCCACGACAAGAAGACCTACGGCCAGGGGCTGGTCGCGGCGTTCTCCGCGGAGTTCACCAAGCTTGGCGGTACCATCGTCGCCGCTGAGACGATCAACCCGGACGACTCGAACTACCAGGCCGTCATCTCCAAGGTGAAGCCGAAGGCTCCCGACGCTGTCTACTACGGCGGGGAGTACCCGCAGGCGGGTCCGCTCTCGCAGCAGATGAAGGCTGCCGGGCTCAACGTCCCGCTGATGGGCGGCGACGGCATCTTCGACGCGAAGTTCATCGAGCTCGGTGGGGCCACCTCGAACGGGGACCTGGCCACCTCGGTCGGCGCCCCGACCGAAGAGCTTGCCGCCGGCAAGACCTTCCTCGCCGACTACGAAGCAGCTGGCTACAAGGAGCCCGCCGCCGCCTATGGCGCGTACTCCTTCGACGCTGCCAACGCCATCATCAACGCCCTCAAGGTCTCCCTCAAGGACGCCAAGGACGTCGCCTCGGTCCGCCAGGCCACGATCGACGCACTGGGCAAGGTCTCCTTCGACGGCGTCACCGGCAAGGTTGCCTTCGACGAGTTCGGTGACACCACAACCCGCGTCCTGACCGTCTACAAGGTCGACGCAGGCAAATGGGGCCCGGTCAGCACCGAAGAATTCAAGTAAAGTCGACCTTCGAGGCCGCAGGGGTGTGGGCTTTGGCCCTGCCCCTGCGGCCTTGTCGAATCTGAGCGAGGGAGGTCGACCAACGTGGACATCTTCGTCCAACAGCTCGTGAACGGGATCACCCTGGGATCGCTGTACGCCCTGATCGCCGTCGGGTACACCGTCGTGTACGGCATCCTGCAGCTGATCAACTTCGCCCACGGCGAGGTCTTCATGATCGGCGCGTTCGGCGCTCTGAGCACCTACCTGTTGCTGTTCAAGGGAATGACTTCGCTCTGGGTCCTGCCGATCATGATCATCGGCGCGGTGATCGCCGCGGTCGGCACGGCCGTCCTGATGGAGCGATTCGCCTATCGGCCGCTACGCAACGCCCCTCGGCTGGCCCCGCTGATCACCGCAATCGGCATCTCGGTCTTCCTCCAGGAGTTCGTGCGCCTGATGTACGACAAGGTGCCCGGCGCCAACTTCCCCAGTGCGAAGAGCCGGATTCCCTTTCCCCAGATCGACGTCGTGACCGGGCCCGCCCTGGAGTTCGGCGGCGTCACCCTCCAGCGGTCGGCGATCTTCACCGTCGGTGCCCTGCTGATGTGCTCGGCCCTGCTGTGGTACTTCATCAACAGAACCAAGACGGGCAGAGGCATGCAGGCCGTATCCCAGGACCCGGACACAGCTCGTCTGATGGGCATCAACGTCGACCGCATCATCGTGGTGGCGTTCGCGCTCGGTGCTGTCCTCGCAGGCATAGCCGGCGTGGCCCAGGGCCTGCAGAACAACAACATCGACTTCAAGATGGGCTTCCTGGCCGGCCTCAAGGCCTTCACCGCAGCCGTCCTGGGTGGCATTGGCAACATCCAGGGCGCCGTCGTCGGTGGCCTGGTCCTGGGCATCATCGAGGCCATGGCAACCCAGTTCATCCCCGGCCAGTTCGGCGGCAGTCCATGGAAGGACGTCTGGGCCTTCGCCCTGCTCATCCTGGTCCTGGTGTTCCGCCCACAAGGCCTGCTCGGTGCAAAGGCGGTGGACCGCGCATGATCAAGATCCCCAACATCCCCGAGTCCGTTGTTCTCAGGCACGCTGCCAAGGCGTGGCCCTTGGGCCTGGCTGGTGCGGGTCTGCTGATCATCGGGTCCCTGCTGTCGTGGAGCTTCGTCCCCCGGGTCCTGGGCAACGTCTCGATCATGTTCAACCCCGGCGGCCTGCAGATCCTGGCCTTGGTGCTGGCCCTGCTCGCGGTCGTCCTGCTCCTGGCACACAGGGGTCCGCTGACCTCCCTGGGCCAATGGGCCGATGTCGCCCTGGGACTTCGTGGCCTGGCCACGTGGGCCCTCATCTTCATGGCCTTGGTCATCGTGGCGATCACCGTCGAGGCCGGTGGACTGATCAACGTCGACCCGGGCGGCTGGATCTCGCTCCTCGGAGCCGTGGTGCTCTTCGCCGCCTCACGACTGGTCCTGCCGCAGGAAACCCGCGACCTGGCCGAAGCCCGCCTGCCAGGCTGGGCCGAGATCCTGATCATCGCGGCTCTCATGGCGGCGCTCCTGTTCGGCGCGGCATACGCCCTCGATCTGGAGGACGCCTGGGCCTTCGTCCTGTTCCTCGTGTTTGTGACGGGGCTGCTGATCGCGGGGATTCGCGCGGGCCTTCTGTCCTGGCTGGGACACGTCACGAGCAGGCACAAGCACGTGCTGACCCTGGCTGCGTTCGCGGTGGCGTTCTTCTTCCCGTTCACCCAGGACGGCTCTGACGCCAACATGTCCATCGCGACCCAGGTCCTCATCTTCGCCGCGGCGGCCATGGGGCTCAACATCGTGGTCGGCCTGGCCGGTCTGCTCGACCTCGGATATATCGCGTTCCTGGGTGCCGGGGCCTATGTGGGGGCCACGCTCTCGACGTCGGCCTTCGCCACGATCGGGTGGAAGCCGCCCTTCATCGTGGTTGTCCTCGTCGGCGCCTTGGTCTCCGCCACGCTCGGTCTGATCATCGGCACCCCGACCCTGCGGGTATCCGGCGACTACCTGGCCATCGTCACGCTCGGTTTCGGTGAGATCTTCCGCCTGTCGATGCAAAACTTCGACGGGAATAACGGCCCGAACCTCACCAATGGCCCCAACGGCATCCCAGCCATCCCCGACCTGGCCATCGGGAGCTTCAACTTCGGCGACACGCACAATGTCCTGGGAATCCCCCTGTCCCGCTTCTCCAACTACTACTTCTTGCTGCTGGTGCTGATCGCGTTCATCATCCTGGTGTTCTCCCGACTCAACAACAGCCGCATCGGACGGGGCTGGGTGGCCATCCGCGAGGACGAGAAGGCCGCCGAGGCCATGGGCGTCAACGTCTTCGGGCTCAAGATCCTCGCGTTCGTCGTCGGCGCGTTCCTGGCCGGTATGGCGGGCACCATCAAGGCCCACCAGGACGTCTCTGTCACGCCGGACCAGTACATCTTCCTGGAGTCGGCATTCCTGCTTGCGGCGATCGTCCTGGGCGGCATGGGCACCATCGCCGGCGTCCTGATCGGCGCGGTGATCCTCAAGCTGCTCCCCGAGAAGCTGCGCTTCTTCTCGGAGTACCGCCTGTTGCTGTTCGGTCTGCTGCTCGTCCTGATGATGCGCTTCAGGCCCGAAGGACTGGTCGCCAGTAAACGCCGCCAGCTCGAGTTCCACGAGGAAGACGAGGAGCTCGCAACCCGCATCGACGCCGAGATCTCCGAGGAGGTGCAGACATGACTGCCACCACGGAAGCAGTGGAACAAAGGCCAACGGCCGCGGTGCCGTTGCTTCAGGTCGACGGCGTGGTCATGCGGTTCGGCGGTCTGACCGCGGTGAACAACGTGAGCATGACGGTCAACGAGGGCGAGATCGTCGGCCTGATCGGCCCCAACGGCGCTGGCAAGACGACGTTCTTCAACTGCCTGACCGGGCTCTACAAACCCACTGAGGGCCAGGTCCGCCTGTCCGGGGTCGAGCTGCCTCCCAAGCCCCGGGCGGTGGTCAAGGCTGGTATGGCGCGCACCTTCCAGAACATCCGGCTCTTCGCCAACATGACCGCGCTGGAGAACGTGATGGTGGGCCGATACTGCCGCACCAGCGCGGGCGCCTTCACCTCGATCCTGCACGGCCCCAAGTTCAAGCGTGAAGAGATCGAGACCCGGGAGCGCGCCCAGGAGCTGCTGGACTTTGTCGGCCTCGGGTCGTCCACCGACCACCTTGCCCGCAACATGCCGTACGGCAACCAGCGCCGCCTGGAGATCGCCCGGGCACTGGCCACCGAACCGAAGCTGATCCTGCTGGATGAGCCCACGGCGGGCATGAACCCGCTCGAGACGCGCCAGGCCAGCGACCTGATCTTCAAGATCCGCGACAGCGGGCTGGCCGTGGTGGTCATCGAGCACGACATGCGGTTCATCTTTGGTCTGTGCGATCGCGTGCTCTGTCTGGTGCGGGGCGAGACCTTGGTCGAGGGAACCCCGGACGAGGTGCAGTCCGACCCTCGGGTCATCGAGGCCTACATCGGCACGGGAACCGACGAGGACGAACAGGACGGCAACCATGCAGAGGACACCCCATGACAGCCATGCTCGAGGTCAGGGACCTCAAGGTTGCCTACGGCAAGATCCTCGCGGTCAAGAAGATCAGCTTCTCGGTCGATGAGGGTCAGGTCGTTACTCTGATCGGCACCAACGGCGCCGGCAAGACGACGACCCTGCGCACGATCTCTGGGCTCATCCGACCAGCGAGCGGAGAGATCCTGTTCCAGGGCAAGCCGATCAACACCGTCCCGGCTCACGAGATCGTCACCATGGGGCTGGCGCACTGCCCCGAAGGCCGCAAGATCTTTCCCCGGATGACCGTCGAGGAGAACCTCCTCCTGGGGGCGTTCGCCCGCAGCGACTCCGGGATCAAGGACGACCTGGCTGCGGCCTACGAGCTGTTCCCCATCCTCGGGGAGCGAAGGAGCCAGTCGGCAGGAACGTTCTCCGGCGGTGAGCAGCAGATGCTGGCCATGGGCAGGGCCATGATGAGCCGCCCCAAGCTGCTCATGCTGGACGAGCCGTCGATGGGTCTGTCGCCGCTGATGATGAAGAAGATCATGCAGACGGTGAGGACCCTGCAGTCGCAGGGGACCACGATCCTGCTGGTCGAGCAGAATGCGCAGGCGGCGCTGAGCCTGGCCGACCATGGCTACGTCCTGGAGGTCGGCAAGATCGTCCTCGAGGGAACCGGCAAGGCCCTGATGGTCAACGACGCCGTCCGCAAGGCCTACCTCGGCGAGGACTAGACCCAGACATCACCCGCTTGTTGCCCTGAAACCACCGAGTCGGCAGCTCGCGACGCTCG
Source organism: Micrococcales bacterium (assembly GCA_031406655.1). Lineage (GTDB taxonomy): Bacteria > Actinomycetota > Actinomycetes > Actinomycetales > Dermatophilaceae > UBA4719. The sequence goes on along the minus strand of JANOHS010000075.1, from coordinate 377 downwards.
AAACAGTGGTTTGGCCGCAACAAGACCGGCCCAGATGGCGTGGGAGTCCCCGCGTCGGTCAGCTCTTCGGCTTGGACGTTCTCGACGCTGTCTTGCTCAGTGCGGACTTGTTCGGCATCGGCTTCTTTGCCGGGGTCTTTGCTGCCGGGGCCATTGTTGGCGGGGTCATTGTTGCCGACGCAGTCTTGGCCGCAGGCTTCCTCGGCGCGACCTTGCTGGCATCAGCCCTGGTGGCGGCAGCCTTGGTCGGGCTGATGCCGGTGGGTCGATGAGGAGTCCGGGCGCTCCTGGCCAGCACCGGCGCCAGGAACCGACCGGTGTGGCTCTCCTCGACCAGAGCCACCTGCTCAGGTGTCCCTTCGGCGATCACCCGGCCA
>JANOHS010000038.1:0-2091 GCA_031406655.1 Micrococcales bacterium | reverse complement strand
CCCTCGGCGCTGGCCTGGGCCTTGGGTACGAGCGCACCACGACCCTGGCCTTCACCGCCGCGGGCAACAACTTCGAGCTGGCCATCGCCGTTGCCATCGCCACGTTCGGGGTGACCTCCGGGCAGGCCCTGGCCGGGGTCGACGGCCCGCTCATCGAGGTCCCCGTCCTGGTCGGGCTGGTGTACGTCAGCCTGGCGCTGCGCCGCCGCTTTTCCACCGCAGATCGACCGGAGGTCCGCCATGTCTGAGCAGCCCAGCGTCCTGTTCGTCTGCGTGCACAACGCAGGACGCTCCCAGATGGCCGCCGGGTTCCTGGCCCAGCTCAGTGGTGGGCAGGTGGAGGTGCGCTCCACCGGTAGCCTGCCCGGCGACCAGGTGAACCCCTCGGCCGTGGCGGCGATGGCCGAGGTGGGCGTCGACATCTCCCGACAGACACCGAAGATCCTGACCACCGAGGCCGTGCAGGCATCCGACGTGGTGATCACCATGGGCTGTGGTGACGCCTGCCCGATCTTCCCCGGCAAGCGCTACCTCGACTGGGATCTCGATGACCCCGCCGGCAAGGGCGTCGAGGCCGTGCGCCCCATCCGCGACGAGATCCGGGCTCGGGTCGAAGCCCTGCTGGCCGAGCTCCTGCCCGACCGGACAACCGATACCAACAAGGAGAAACCATGAAGACACCAGAGGACATCCGCGAGACGGTCCGTCAGGGGTATGCCGCGGCCGCAACCCGTTTGGCGGTCGTGGACCTTCAGCAGGCCGGCACGTCCGAAGGCTCGTGCTGCGGCGGAGGCTGTGCGGAAGCGGTGGGCACGACCGATGAACATGGCCGAGTGGTGTTCGGTGCCGAGCTCTACGGCCCCGAGGCGGCCGAGGGTGCGCCCGAGGCGGCCCTGGCGGCCTCACTCGGCTGCGGGGTGCCGACCGCGGTGGCGGACCTGCATCCCGGTGAGGTCGTCCTCGACCTGGGTTCGGGCGCGGGCGCCGACGTCCTCATCTCCGCCCGCCGCGTCGCCCCCGGCGGGCGCGCGATCGGGTTGGACATGACTGTCGAGATGCTGGAGCTGGCCCGACGCAACGCCGCCACGGCCGGGGTGGACAACGTCGAGTTCCTCCAGGGCTACCTGGAGGACATCCCGCTGCCCGACGCCAGCGTCGACGTGGTGATCTCCAACTGCGTCATCAACCTGGCCGCCGACAAGACCGTGGTGCTGTCCGAGGCCGCCCGGGTGCTGCGGCCCGGTGGGCGGCTGGCGTTCTCCGACGTCGTCGCGGACGAGGGCATGGACGACGTCACGAAGGCCGACATGGAGGCGTGGACCGGATGCATCGCCGGGGCACTGACCCCCACCGAGTTCACCGACGCGCTCACCGTCGCGGGGTTCACCGACATCGAGATCCACCTCACCCACCGGGTGCATGACCACGCCCAGGCAGCGATCATCCGCGCCGCTCGCTGAGCTCAGCCCACGTTCCTCGGAACGGCTCCGGACAGGCTGAGGACGAATCGCATGCATTTGTGCGCGACGTCCGCGGTGGGGTCGAACATCAGCGGGCAGCCACCGTCGATCACCGTGATCCCGTGCTGCCGGCCGTACTCCGTGGCCGCTGACGAGACGCTTCCTGCTCCGACCGAACGGTGCAGCCACACGTGGTTGATCCCCAGCTCGGCGCTCTCTCGCATGGTGGCTTCTGCCGTCTCGGGTCTGGTCCCGATCACGACTGCCTCGACGCCTCCGGGGATCGACGTCAGGTCGGGATAGGCCCGATCCCCCTCGATGGTCTCGGCGTTCGGGTTGACGGCGAAGACCTCGTAGCCCCTCTCCCGGAGGCGCTTGTAGACGACGTTGCCGCCGTGCCCCTGCGGGTTTCTGGACACCCCCGTGACCGCAACCCTCTTCGTGGCGAGAAACTCACTGGCGGCTTCCTTGATCGTGACCATGGGAACCACGATAGGACCGACGATCATGGGTTATGGCCGTTTGGGCTTTCCTTGGGCATTTCCGGTCATTCACCTGACGGGGACGGGCACGCGCACCTATGTTTGCGTCCAGCCACGGTTTCGGAGGGGGCACGTGACATGACCGGCCG
>JANOHS010000031.1:0-2772 GCA_031406655.1 Micrococcales bacterium | reverse complement strand
GAAGAACCCCGAGCCGACGACGACCAGATCGGCGTTCACGCACTCTCCCGGGGTCTGGACATCGAGGTCAGGCTACCCGAGCAGCCTTGCGGAACCGCATGAAGCCGCCAGCGTCCGGCGGCAGGTCAGGGACATAGGCCGACGTCTCGAACAACCGCACCGACGCCGGGTTGTCGACGTTGACCACCGCAAGGTATGCCGTCACGTCCGCCCCGCTCGACCCAAGCACGTCCGACAGCTCGGCCTCCGCCACCTCGAGAAGGGGACGGGCCAGGGACCGCCCCCGCCGGTCGGGGGCCACCGTGATCGAGACTTCCCACTCCCCCTCGCCGACAAGGTCCCAGCGGACGGTGCCCACCGGGCCGCCGACGTCCTCCACCACCAGCAGCACCCGGTCCTGGCGGGTCAGGCCGGCCTCGAGCCAGGCCAGATGTGCCGGCCAGGGGACCGGGTCGGCGGTGCGCGAGCTGGCTCTGGTGCCCGGGTCGTTGTGCCACTGCCACAGGAGCCGCGCGTCCGGCATACCGGCTCGGCGTGCGATCAGCCCGCTGGGCGGTGCCGGCTCCTTGCGGGCGGACGGACCGAGGCGCTGCGCCTGCTCCCACAGGCGTACCACCCGCCAGGCCCCCAGCCCGTCGACGACACGGCGGCCGGCCAGTGCCAAATCGGCGCGCAGCCGTGAGTCGGTCAGTGCAGCCCTCAGCAGGCCCACCGTGCGCCCATGGCCACCAGGGTCACTGATCTCGGGCCCGCCCAGGCCCACCGCGGCCCCGGCCTCGACGACCGCGTCATAGCCCTCGCGCTGGTTGTCCACGGCGCAGACCACAGCCATCGGCACCCCGATGCAGCACAGCTCCCAGACCGAGGTGCCGGCCGCGCTGATGACCAGGTCCTGCCCGGTCATCATCGCGGCGAGGTCGTCCACCGGCGCCAGGACGCTCAGGGTCAGGGCGGTGCCCCGGGCCGCGGCGCGAACCCGCTCGGCCTTGTCGCCGACGGCGATCACGGTCACGTCCAGAGCCAGCCCGGTGCGCGCCAGGAGCTCGACCGCGGCCGGGGCAAGGCCGACGGGATCGGTCCCGCCCATGACCACCAGCACCGTACGGGCAGCGTTCTCGAGCGGGATCCCGGCTGCCGTCCGGTCGGCGTCGTCGGCGGCTCGCCGGCGGGCGTCCAGGACCCGCTGGCGCATCGGCGCGTAACGGGACCCCCGCAGCAGCCACGTCGACCCGTCGTGGCGGCGCGTCGAGCGTGCGGCGCCCAGGGTCGGGTCGACGACCACGTCGGCAGGCCGGCGACCGAACGTGCCGTCCTCCACGTTGCTGAGGACGACGTTGCCACCCGGGGCCGCCAGATCCGCGAGCGGCCAGGGCGCCTCGTACGAGTCGACATGGACGACATCCGGGTGCAGTCGTCGAACGAGGTCGAGAAGTGGCGGCAGGTCGCCTTCGGCCAGCGGTGCGCCGAGCCGGACGACCTCGACCGGCGCCGAGGCGAGCTGGCCGGCCAGGAACGACCCCTGGAAGTGTCCGGCAACCACCACCTCGTGGCCGGCGGCCACCGCCGCCTCGGCCAGGGCCAGCGAGCGCAGCACGTGCCCCACGCCGAGCGGCCCGCCTCCGTCACAGAGCGCGAGGATCCGCATCAGCCCGCCTCGAGCGGCTTCTGCCGGACGCCGGCGTTGATCGCCACCAGATCCGGCCGGGCACGAAGGGTCGCGACGACGTCACGCCAGGCCGGCGGCGCGTCGGGCAGCTCGGCGACCAGCGCGCGCAGCAGGGCCAGGTCCTCAGCGGTGTCCAGGGTCACCCGCAGGTCATCCGCCGGAGGCGTCACGCACAGGCCCAGCAGGTGGTACGCCGCCGGGTCGGCATAGACCCCGGAGGTGACGTGCACGCGATCGTGACCGGTCGCCATACGGTCAACGGCGCGCAGCGCCCGGGCGGTAACCAGCTCGACGTCCAGGCCCCGCGGCAGGCAGCGCACGAGCACGGTGGACACGTAGTCGTGGGTGGGGGCCGCGACCCAGGCGCCCGCGACGGCGTCGATCAGGGTCGGGTCCAGCAGCGGGCAGTCCGCGGTCAGCCGTACGACGGCGTCGGCCGGATGGGCGTCCAGCGCCGCGACGAAGCGGGAGAGCACGTCCTGCTCGCTGCCGCGGACGACCAGGGCACCGAGGGAGTCGGCGAGGTCGGCGACCGCGTCGTCGGCCGCGAGCGTGGACGTGGCCACGATGACCTCCTCGACCTGAGCGGCCGCCTGCGCGGCACGGACGACCCACCCGAGCACGGGGCGGCCGCCCAGGTCCGCCAGGGCCTTGCCGGGAAGCCGGGTCGAGCCCGTTCGTGCTTGGATGACGGCGTTGATCCGCATGGGCGTTCCTTCCGCGTGGGTCTCGCCGTGAGGTGCTGCCGGCCGTGACATCATTCCAGACACGCCAGCGCCACGAAGGAGGCACGAATGTCAGTCCTGTCAGGTTCCTCGATTCTGGTCACGGGCGGGACCGGATCGTTCGGCAAGGCTTTCATCCAGGAGCTCCTCGACAACGAGGACCCGAGGCGCATCGTCATCTACAGCCGGGACGAGCTCAAGCAGTACGAATGCCGCCAGAAGTTCAACGACGACCACCGGCTGCGCTGGTTCATCGGCGACATCCGCGACCTGCCCCGCCTCAACCGCGCCATGCACGGCGTCGACCATGTCGTCCACGCCGCCGCCCTCAAGCAGGTCGACACCGCGGAGTACAACCCGTACGAGTTCGTCAAGACCAAC
>JANOHS010000020.1:0-3005 GCA_031406655.1 Micrococcales bacterium | reverse complement strand
TCCGGACGACTACGAGGACGACTACCAGACGGCGGTCGAGTCGTTGGTCAGGACCAAGCTCGAGGGTGGCGAGGTCCGGGCGACGCCTGCGGCCAGGGAGACCGGTGGCGAGGTCGTCGACCTGCTGGCCGCGTTGCAGCGCAGCGTCGAGCGGGCCAAGGCCTCTCGGGGTGAGCCGACCGCCGCGGCGGACGACGCGGTGGCCGACGAGGACACAGCCGAGGCAGACCTCGCCCCCGACGAGCCCGCCAGGAAGGCAGCCGCCAAGAAGAAGACCGCCGCCAGGAAGACCACCGCCAAGAAGAGGGTGGCCAGCTAGTCGATGCCCGAAGGTCACGTCACCCACGCGCTGGCGGGGCGCATCGGCCACGCCTTCGGCGGCCGGCCCGCGGGGGTATCGAGCCCCCAGGGTCGATTCGAGGACGGAGCAGCGCTGCTCGACGGCCTGACCCTGGTCGAGGCATCGGCCTGGGGGAAGCACCTGTTCGTCGAGTTCGAGGGGGAGCGCTGGCTGAACGTCCACCTCGGGCTCATCGGCAAGTTCTCCGTGATGCGTCACCATGTTGACCCCGATCCCGAACGGCCCGGTATGCCGGCCGGCCACGTTCCTGTCGAGGGTCAGGTTCGGGTGCGGCTCCTGAACGACACGTGGGTGGGGGACCTGCGTGCGCCGACCGTGTGCGCGGTCGTCACCCGGGAGAACGTGGAGCAGATCCAGGCCCGGCTCGGCCCGGACCCGCTGCGACCCGATGCCGACCCGGGCCTGGCGTTCCCGCGGATCTCGCGCAGCACCAAGCCGATTGCGGAGCTGCTGATGGACCAGGCCATCTTGGCGGGGGTCGGCAACGTGTACCGGTGCGAGGTGCTGTTCCGACATCGCGTCGACCCGTTCCGCCCCGGGAAGGAGATCCGGTCCACCACCTGGCTGGCCATCTGGAGCGACCTGGTCGAGCTGATGCCGCTCGGTGTTGCCTTCGGCCAGGTCCTGACGATGGAGGACCAGGTCGCCGACGCAGTGGCCGAGGTAGCGAACGGTTCGGCGGCCGCGCATACGGCAGCGTTGACCGGCGCCCGACCCGGTGACCGGTTCGAGCGACGCTTCTACCTCTACAAACGGACCGGCGAGCCCTGCCACGTGTGCGGATCCCGAATCCGCACTCAGCTCATCGCCGGACGCAACCTGTTCTGGTGCGGTCGCTGTCAGCGCCGCCGCTGACTGAACCACAGACTGAGAAGTCCCCGACCTCGAGGCTGATCAGCTCGGCTCGCAGGGCCCCGCTCACCGGGCAGTTGGACTTTGCGTCCTGGGCAACCTCGGCGAACTGCGCGGCGGTGATGCCCGGCACCACGCCGTTCACCCTCAGGACGATGCCGGTGATGCCCGTGCCCGGCTGGAACGTGACGTCCGCGGACGTGTCGATCGAGACCGGGGGTGTGCCTGCCTTGGCCAACATGTTCGACAGCGACATCGAGAAGCACGTGGCATGGGCCGCACCGAGGAGCTCCTCTGGGCTCGTCTTGCCGTTCGCCTTCTCCGCCCGTGATGGCCAGCTGACGTCGAAGGTCCCCATGCCTGAGGACTGCAGAGTGACCTGACCGGCACCCTCGATCAACGTGCCCTCCCAGTGGGCAGTCGCGGTCCGCGTCGTGGCCATGTTGGTCTCCTGTTCGTCAAGGCGATGTATGCCGGTCAGCCGCGCCGACCGCTGTCGACTATATCCAGCACCGGCACTGCCCGGCCGAGAAGAGTTGATACGCCGAGGGCGAACATGGGTCGAGGCCGTTCACCGTACGGAACACACCGGCGTACGGCATCGTTGTTCCGATCACACATCGGTCGGCGATCAGCCGTAGGCCATCACCGGTGAGCACAGATAGCATCGAGGTATCTCGATAGCGAGGAGCGATGAGCGATGTTTGAACGGTTTACCGACCGGGCCCGCCGGGTGGTGGTGCTTGCGCAGGAGGAAGCGCGCATGCTCAACCACAACTACATCGGGACCGAGCACATCCTGCTGGGCTTGATCCACGAGGGTGAAGGCGTCGCTGCCAAGGCACTCGAGAGCCTCGGTATCTCCCTGGACGCGGTGCGCGAGCAGGTCCAGGAGATCATCGGCCAGGGGCAACAGGCCCCCTCCGGTCACATTCCCTTCACCCCGCGCGCCAAGAAGGTGCTCGAGCTCAGTCTGCGTGAGGCGCTGCAGCTCGGCCACAACTACATCGGTACCGAGCACATCCTGCTCGGCCTCATCCGCGAGGGTGAGGGAGTCGCGGCCCAGGTGCTGGTCAAGCTGGGTGCCGACCTCAACCGCGTCCGTCAGCAGGTCATCCAGTTGCTGTCGGGTTACCAGGGCAAGGAGTCGGCCGCGTCCGGTGCCGCCGCCAGCGGGACGGCCGAGGCGCCGTCCAGCTCGCTGGTCCTCGACCAGTTCGGCCGCAACCTGACGCAGGCTGCCCGCGAGGGCAAGCTCGACCCGGTGATCGGGCGCGAGCAGGTCCAGGAGATCATCGGTCAGGGTCAGCAGGCCCCATCCGGCCACATCCCCTTCACCCCGCGCGCCAAGAAGGTGCTTGAGCTGAGCCTGCGCGAGGCGCTGCAGCTCGGTCACAACTACATCGGGACCGAGCACATCCTGCTCGGCCTCATCCGCGAGGGTGAAGGCGTTGCTGCCCAGGTGCTCGTCAAGCTCGGCGCCGATCTCAGCCGCGTGCGCCAGCAGGTCATCCAGCTGCTCTCCGGCTATCAGGGCCCCACGGGCGGGGCCGCCGGCGGCAGCGGTCAGTCCAGCGGCCGTGGCAGCAGCGAGCAGGGCGCGGCCGGCGCCAACGTCGGCGGATCCACCAAGGACGACGCGGGCGACAAGGGGTCGAGCCAGATCCTCGACCAGTTCGGTCGCAACCTCACCCAGATGGCCCGCGAGCGCAAGCTCGACCCCGTCATCGGTCGTACCCGCGAGCTCGAGCGCGTCATGCAGATCCTCTCGCGGCGCACCAAGAACAACCCG
>JANOHS010000002.1:0-2095 GCA_031406655.1 Micrococcales bacterium | reverse complement strand
GGCCCGACGGATCGCCTATCGCAGGTACCTCACCCCTGCTCGCCGGCGCGCGACCCTGATCCCCTTCACCACCCTGATCGCGGTTCTGGCAGCACTGAACGTGGCCATGTTCCTGTTCCCCATGGCCCACCGGATGTGACCTGCTCACTTCAGGCCGGTTTGCTCAGTTCAGGCCGCTTCTGAGTCGGGAAATCCGCCCCGGAAGCGGCCTGAGCTGAGCAAGGGGTTTGAGGCTGGGCTTCAACCGCTGATGATGACACCCCGACGTCGGCGGATGCCCCTCTCGATCGCCGAGAAGACCGCGTCGACAGCGATGCCGATGGTCAGGATCGCAATCATGATCGCGATCATGTATGACGTGTCGCCCAGCTCGCGACTCTGGGTCAGGAAGACGCCGAGGCTTGGCCTGTTCGCGATCGATACCAGGAGCTCGCCGGCCAGCAACGAACGCCAGGCGAACGCCCATCCCTGTTTGAGCCCCGACACGATGCTGGGCAGCGCAGCCGGCAGCACGACATGTCGATACAGGGACATCCCGCTCGCGCCGATGTTGCGCCCGGCCCGGACCAGGATCGCGGGGACGTAGTCGACCCCACCAATGACGCCGTTGGCGATGGAGGGCACCGCGCCGATCAGGATCACGAACAAGATCGCCTGCTCGGACAGCTGGAACAGCAGGATCGCGAGAGGGAACCACGCGATCGACGGCATCGTCTGCAGCCCGGTGATCAGGGATCCGATGGCGGCACGCAGGATCCGGGATCGTGCCACGAGAACGCCGAGCACCAGCCCCAGCACGGAGGCAAGGACGAATCCGACGACGCCACGGGTCATCGTGATGGAGACGGCCTTCCAGAAGTCCTGGGTCGCGAGCTGGTGGCCCAGCTCAGCAAACACAGGCGCAGGGCCGGGCAGCACGTAGCTGGCCTTCCACCCACTGATCGCCACGAGCTGCCAGATTCCCAGGACCATGGCAACGGCGGCCAGCTTGGGCCACGAAGCCTGCCATGCGGCGTGGGCACGAGGTGGGGCTGAGGAAGCAAGCTCGAGGGCGTCGAGCCCTCGGATCTCGTTCTCCTGCATAGCCTTTCGGCCTGAGTCTGTCTGGGCATCCAGGTCAAGCGCCATGTCGGGACACCTCCAGGCGCAGGGCTGCCGTGATCTCCCCAGCCAGGGCGGAGACTGCCGAGTCCTCGATGCGACGCGGCCTGTCGATGGCCACGTCGTACTCGGCCACGATCCGCCCGGGACGACTGGACAGCAGCACGACCCGGTCACCCAGGCGCACGGCTTCACGCACGTTGTGAGTGACGAACAGCACCGTCAGGTTGCGCTCGCGCCAGATCGTCTCGAGCTCATCGTGCAACAGGTCCCGCGTCATCGCGTCGAGCGCGCCGAATGGCTCGTCCATCAACAGCACGGGGGCACTGGTCGCAAGCGTTCGAGCAATGGCGACCCTCTGCTTCATCCCACCGGACAGCTCGTGGGGGCGGCGGTCGGCGAAGTCGGCCAGGTGGACCGCCTCGAGGTAGCCGAGGGCTTGTGCCTCACGATCCTTCTTGCCAACTCCCTTGAGCCGCAATGGTGTCGCCACGTTGTCCAGAGCGGACAGCCACGGGAACAGCGCGTGCTCCTGGAACATGAAGGCAGCCTGACCATCGACCTCCACCGATCCGGACGTAGGCCGGTCAAGACCGCTGACGAGGTTGAGCAATGTCGACTTGCCACACCCGGACGCCCCCACCAGGGTGAGGAACTCCCCCGCCCGGGCGCGCAGGTCGATGCCGTCCAGAGCGAGCAGACCGGGCGCCCCGGCATACCGCTTCGTGACGGCATGAAGGGCAACAGCCGGGGGTACGGGCGGCGGCTGGCCGTCCTGCCGCGCTTCGCGCGATGGTGCGGTTCGTGAGCTCGTCAGAGTCGTCATCGGGCCACCTCGGCCAGCCCGCGCTCAGTGAGCAGCGCGTTCAGCAGGCCCAGGTCGACCAGTCCGTCGAGCTGGGGCTCCTTCTTAAGCACCCCGACCTCGAAAGCGTGCTGGGCTCCCTGGACCACGGAGGAGGCCACCGGGTCGACCGTGAACTCGAGGTTCTTC
>JANOHS010000621.1:0-2522 GCA_031406655.1 Micrococcales bacterium | reverse complement strand
GGGGTTTCAGAAGAACACGTGCGGATCCAGGGCACTGGCCGCTCGTATGACGCCCGGGTGATCGCCTTCGACCCTCAACGTGACCTGGCCGTGCTCTCGGTTCCGGGACTCCCCGCGCCCGCGTTGACGCAGGGCCCGGAGCTCAAACGGGCCGACGGCGCCGTGGTCGCCGGCTTCCCCCTGGACGGGCCCTACCGCCTTGACGCCGCCCGCGTGCGCGACGTGCTCAGAGCCACGGGAGCCGACATCTACGGCAATCCTGGTGTGGTTCGTGAGATCTACTCGCTGTACGCCAGGGTCGAGCCGGGCAACTCCGGCGGGCCGTTGCTCTCGCGCAGCGGTGAGGTCGTCGGGATCGTGTTCGCCAAGTCGCTGGATGACGACCAAACCGGGTACGCGCTCACCCTGGACGAGGCCCGGCCCGTCCTTGAGGCCGCGAGTCGCTCAGCCTCGCCGGTGAGCACCGGCGGCTGCGCCGCTGGATAAGGACCGAGGCCACCTTCCGAGGGAGTCAGGCGAGGCTGTCCAGCCAGCGCACGAGGTGGGCGTTGACAGCGGCCGGTGCCTCCTCGGGCAGGAAGTGTCCGGCGCCCGCGATGAGATGGTGCTCGAACGGACCCTGGACGTGTGCCGATGACCTCGGGGCCAGCGCCGGCACCACGGCACCATCCTGGGCGCCGTGCAGCTGGAGCACCGGCACGGTGATGGGGGTGCTGACCCGGTGGACGAATCTCCTACCGTCCAGTCTCCACCGGCTGCGGACGACCCAGCGGTAGTACTCCGCGGCCGAGTGGGCAACGAACGGAATCGCCATCGCCTCCGCATAGCGCTGGGCCACTTCGGGCGGAGGCCACTGCCCTTCGGGGGCCGACCAGGCACCCAGCAGGCGCACGACATACTCCGGGCCCTTGCTCATCTGGTGCTCAGGCACGAAGGGGCGTTGCAGCCCGACCAGATAGGCGTTGGCCCTGATCTGGGCGAGGCTGCTCACCGCCGCGTGGCGCAGGACCAGCGGATGCGGCATGCCCAGTGCGGCTATGGCCGTGGTCACGGCGGGCTGCATGGTTGGCATCGACCAGGCGATCCAGCCACCCCAGCCATGACCGACGATCACGGCGCTGCTCTCTCCGAGGGACCGGACGATGCTTGCGACATCGGCCGCCAGGGTGAACGTGTCATAGCCACGGGGTGGCTTGTCAGAGCCTCCGTAGCCGCGCAGGTCGATCGCGGCCACCCGATAGCCGGCTTCCGACAGGGCGGTCAGCTGGTCGCGCCAGGCCCACCAGAACTGCGGGAAGCCATGGAGGAGAACGACCAGCGGACCCTCACCGAGCTCGGCGACGTGAAAGCGAGCACCGTTCGCAGCGACGAAACGGTGCTCCCAGGGTCCGTCGATGAGCACAGACGAGGCATCTTTGCTCATGTGAGGAGATCTCGCTTCGGTGCTGGTGGTTGCGGTCGGTGCTGGAGGGTGTTCGACGACGGCGCTACGGGACATTCAGGTTTTGGTTCTGATGGCGACGATAGTGTCCTGGGCGTTCTTGATCGTGCGTTCCGGCTTGCCCTTGATCTTGGTGAGCATGCTCTTGCCGACGAAGACCAGGATCACCCCGAAGAGCAGCAGGGCCAAGGCCACGATGAGGAACGAGAGCCACGGGGCCAACCCCGCTGCGACCAGACCGTACGCCGCCGCGATCAGCAGCAGGATCAGCGACAGGAAGGCGAAGACCGCGGCTGCGGCGAACATGGCGCCACCGGCGCCGGCACGTTTGGCGTCCGCACCGATCTCGGCCTTGGCCAGTGCGATCTCGCTGCGCATGATCGAGGAGATGTCGTGGGTCGCATCCGCCACGAGCTGGCCGAGGGTGCGCTCGGCCGCGCCATCCTGACTGGTCATCGAACCTCACCTCTTGGTTGTGTGTCCCACGAGCCTACCGAGAGTCTGCCTGGAACGCGTCCGGGATGCCGTCGCCGTTGTCGTCGCGTTCCTCCTCGAGGTGGATCTGGCGATAGACCCAGTTGCGCCGGCTCAGGACGACTGCGGCCAGAGCGGCGGCGACCGAAGAGCCGAGCAGCACCGCGAGCTTGACGTGCTCGTCGCGTGCCGAGCCCGTGCCGTACGCCAGCTCGCCGATCAGCAACGAGACCGTGAAGCCGATACCGGCCAGCAACGACAGGCCGAACACGTCTGACCACTCGAGGCCGTCGTCGAGCTCGGCGCGGGTGAGATGCGCGAACAGCCACGTCCCGCCGAAGACGCCGACCGTCTTGCCGAGCACGAGTGCAACCATGACGCCGACTGCCGCCGGGTCGCGCAAGGTGTCGGCCAGTCCGCCGCCCACGACGCTGACGCCTGCTGCGAAGAACGCGAACACGGGCACGGCGAACCCGGCTGACAGCGGGCGGATGAGGTGCTCGATCCGCCGTGCCGGGCCGGGGCTCGAGTCGTCCTCGCCCGGGCTGCGGCGCACCGGAACGAGCATCGCCATCAGGACACCGGCGACTGTCGCGTGAATGCCGGA
>JANOHS010000605.1:0-5323 GCA_031406655.1 Micrococcales bacterium | reverse complement strand
CCGATGGCGGTCGAGGCGGCAGGCCTCAACGCCGTCGACGTCTACGCCGGCATTGTCGAAAGAGCCCTCGCAACCCACTGACAAGGACAAGCCTCGCTGATCCGAGGGTCAGACCTGCGAACAGGGGCGAGAGTGACTCTTCCGTCGGGTTGCGGGGTGGCTCTTGCCCCTGCTCGCGGGCTCCCTTGATGGGGCTGCGAGCCCCCCCACGACCCTCCTTCGCTCAGCGTGTCGCTCGCCCCCCGCTCGGAGTTTCGACCCTCGGCTCAGCGGGGTTGTTGTCGTCAGTGGGTTGCGAGGGCTCTTTCGACGATGCCGGCGTAGACCTCGACGGCGTTGAGGCCTGCCGCCTCGACCGCCATCGGAAGAAGTGAGGTCTCGGTCATGCCGGGGGAGACGTTGGCCTCCAGGAACCACGGGCGCTCGTCGGCGTCGATGATCAGGTCGACCCGGCTCAGGTGCTGGTGGCCAAGCGTGCGATATGCGGTGAGGCTGGCGGCCGCGGCTGATGCGGCTGCCGAGCTGCTCAGGCGGGCGGGGGTGAAGAACTCGGTCGCGCCTGCGGTGTAGCGGGCTTCGTAGCTGTAGACGCCCCCGTCGGGCACGATCTCCACGGCTGGGAGGGTCCGGATCTCGCCGTGCTGGTCCTCCACGATCGAGAGGGCAACCTCCACGCCTTCGACGAACCGCTCAATCAAGGCAATATCACCATATGAGTAGGCGGTAACCATGGCGAAGGGGAGCTCGGCAGCGGACCGGACAATTGTCAGGCCCAGGGCCGAACCTCCCGACGCCGGCTTCACGGCCAGCGGCAGGCCGAGCGAGTCGACGACCGACTCCAGGAGGGCGGGTGCGCCCAGCTCGTGGAAGGTGGTGTGGGAGAGCGCGACGCCGGCCGGGGCCGAGACCCCCGCGGCGCCGACCAGCGCCTTGGCGACAGGCTTGTCCCACGTGAGGCGACACGACGCAGGCCGAGAGCCGACGTAGGGAATGCCCAATGACCCCAACACATCCCGCAGTGCCCCATCCTCACCGGTAGCGCCATGAAGCACGGGCCAGATGACCTCTGGGGGCGAGCTCTTGATGGCGCCCAGCAGTGTTCCGTCCACATCACGGACCTGCGTCTCGATGCCGGATCTGGTCAGGGCGTCGGCGACCCGACGGCCCGAGCGCAGCGAGACGTCTCGTTCGTGACTCAGGCCTCCGGCCAGTACCAGGACGTGCCTCATGTAGAGATCCTCACCACGGTTGGAGCGAAGGCGGTGGGCACCGCCGGGACTGCAGAGCTACCGGGACGCACCGGGCATCTCACAGCGTGCATCACGAGACGTCAGGAGCAGGGAACTGGACACCGGTGGAGTACTCGGAGCCATCGGTGCCGGCGACATAGGGCCCGAAGGTCTCGAGCAGCTCCAGCTCGGTCTGCACCACACCGGCGAACCGGCGCACCCCCTCACGGATCCGGTCCGGATCGGGGTAGCAGTAGGACAGCCGCACGTGCTGATGGCCGGTTCCGTCGGCAAAGAAGGCCGTGCCCGGCACATAGGCCACTCTCTCGGTGACGGCTCGAGGCAGCATCGCCTTGGAGTTGATGCCCTCGGGCAGGGTGAGCCAGACATAGAAGCCGCCGTCCGGGTGGGTCCAGCTCGCCTCGGGCAACAGGGCGCTGAGCGACTCGATCATGGCGTCACGACGTTCGCGGTAGAGCTCGCAGTAGACCTTGATCTGGGCCTTCCAGTCACAGGTTGCCAGGTAGGTCGACACCGTCATCTGCGCGTACGCCGAGGGGCACAGGATCGCCGACTCGCTTGCCAGCACGAGCTTTTCACGGATCGCGTGCGGAGCCAGCGCCCAGCCCACCCGAAGCCCTGGGGCGAAGGTCTTGGAGAAGGACCCGAGATAGACGACTCCCTCCTCGGACAGGGTGCGCATCGCGGCATACGGCCCACGGTCGAAGCCGAGCAGACCGTAGGGGTTGTCCTCGAGCACCAGGATGCCGTGACGCTGACAGATCTCGACGATCTGCGGCCGACGTTGCAGGGACAGCGTGGTGCCGGCCGGGTTGTGGAAGTTCGGGACGGTGTAGAGGAACTTGATCCGCTTGCCGGCGGCCAGCAGCGCGAGGATCCGCTCCTCGAGTGCCTGCGGAATCAGGCCGTCGTCATCGGAGGCCACGTGGGCGACCTGGGCCTGGTAGGCCGCAAAGACGCCAAGGGCGCCGACATAGCTGGGCGCTTCGGCAAGGACGACATCGCCGGGGTCGATGAAGATGCGGGTGACCAGGTCCAGCGCCTGCTGCGATCCGGTGGTGACGACGATGTCGTCGGCGTGCGCGGAGATCCCCTCGAGGGCCATCACCTCCAGGATCTGCTCGCGCAGCGTCGGGTCGCCCTGTCCGGAGCCGTACTGCAGCGCGGTCAGCCCTTGGGTGGCCAGCATCTGGGCCACCGCGGCGGCCACGGTGTCCATCGGCAGGGCTGAGAGGTACGGCATACCGCCCGCGAGCGAGACGACCTCCG
Source organism: Micrococcales bacterium (assembly GCA_031406655.1). GTDB lineage: Bacteria > Actinomycetota > Actinomycetes > Actinomycetales > Dermatophilaceae > UBA4719. Next base: position 2,804 of record JANOHS010000605.1, on the reverse strand, counting down.
GACGGGCGGCGACGGCGAACAGCGCACGGATCTCTGAGGCGGTGATCCCCATCGTGCGCTGGGCATAGGACTGCATCCACGGGTCGAGCCGCGAACCGTGAGAGCTCTCGGGGACGTGGCCGTCGCGACCTGCCGGGTCGGTCATGGTCACCTCGTCTCCCAAGTCATCGTGCCCGATGGATCGCCAGGGGTATGCCGTGCCGGACGGCGCGTGGTAGGAGTCTCCCATGCAGGTTGCTGTTGGGAGCGGAGCGTCTCGCGGTCGGGGCGTGTTCGTCCGGAAAGGTCCCGGGGACCAACGCCGGAGCGCTGCGGGTGTGTCGTCGTGAACGGCAGCGGGCGAGAGGTCCTCTCACTGACCCTGGATCGTATCCACGATCTGCCCGAGCCGTGCGTCACCTGCATCTTCTGGGAGCTCAACCCCGCGCTGGCGGCCGCGTCGATCGCGCGGGGGGACCCCGGCCTCGACAAGGAGGCCTGGCTGTCCGCCGCGTTGCTGGAATGGGGCAGCGTGGGCAAGATCGCGTATGTCGACGGGGTGCCCGCCGGCTACATCACGTACGCCCCTCCGCACCTGGTTCCCCGGGCGACCGCCTTCCCGACGGCGCCGGTCTCTGCCGACGCGGTGATGCTGATGACGGGCCGGGTGATCTCGGAGTACGCCGGCCAGGGACTGGGACGGGTGCTCATCCAGGGAGCCGCAAAGGACGTGCTGCGCCGAGGGGTCCGGGCGATCGAGGCGTTCGGATACAGGGGGGACCCGAACTCGTCGAAGGCGGCCTGCGTGATCCCCGCGGACTTCCTGACGGCGGTGGGGTTCAAGACCGTGCGCGAGCATCGCATCTATCCGCGCCTGCGTCTCGACCTGCGCAGTGCCCTGACCTGGCGCGAGGACGTGGAGGCCGCCGTGGAGCGACTCCTGGGCTCGGTCAGAACGCCGGCTCTGAGCCCCCCGCGCCGAGCCTGACGCCCGAATCCACCCCGTCTTGTTGCTCCGAAACCACCGAATCGGCACCTCGCAGGGCCCGAAACCGTGGTTTGGCCGCAACAAGACGGGTTGGGTGGGGTCAGGGAGCGGCGAGGTAGGCGCGCAGGTCGCCCAGCCGCAGGACGCCGGTGGCGTTGGTGTCGTCCTCGCCGAGGTACATCCGCTGCAACGCGATGACGATCGCCTCGGCGATGGTGTCCCGAAAGGCCGGGTCGGCCAGCCGTGCCGCGTCCTCGGGGTGGCTGAGGTAGCCGGCCTCGATCCGCACGGTGGGCATCCGGGTGCGCTGCAGCAGGACCCAGGCGCGTGCGTGCGTGCGACAGTCGGTCAGGCCGGTACGCGCCACGACCTCTCGCTGGATCAGGTCGGCGAACTGTTCGCCCACAGCCGACCAGGCGCCGAAACGCTCCTGCCCGTAGAAGAAGGTTGCAACCCCGCTCGCTCTGGTCTGGTTGGTGGAGTCGCAGTGCAGCGACAACAGGATGTCTGCGCCGGACTGGTTGGCCATCATCGCCCGCTCGAGCTCATCGGGGCAGGCGTTCGCCGGTCGGGTGAACAGCACCGTCACGCCGATGGCGCTGAGACGGCCCTCGATGCGGCGGGCCAGGTCGAGCACGACCTCTGACTCGGTCAGGCCGTGGGCGACGATCCCGGTGTTGTCGCCGCCGTGGCCAGGATCCAGCACGACGATGCGTCCGGCCAGGCTGTGCCCCGAGCGGCGGACGAGCTCCCGTTCGCGCAAGGTATGCGGCGAGCCCCCGGAGACGGCTCGGGTGAGGTCGGCGAAGGCTCTGAGGGTCTCAGGCCCCAGGCTGCCGTCGACGTCGAGCCCCACACCGCGCTGGAAGCCCCGGACTGCCTGCTCGGTGTTGGGGCCGAACACCCCGTCGACCCGGTCGGGCGTGAACCCGAGGGCCAGGAGGCGCTCCTGGAGCTCGGCCACGTCATCGCCCTGGAGCAGGTGGCCGGGGACGTGGGAGAGCAGGCGGGCTCCGAGCTTCCAGCGTGCCCCGTCGAGGGCGTTGAACGTCTGGGGCCCGACCACGCCGTCCACGATCAGGCCGCGGCGCTGCTGGAAGGCGCGCACGGCCCGCGCCAGGTCCGCGTCAAAGACGTCGGCGAGCTCGCCGACAACCTCAGTGGTGCCCGATGGTGCAAGGTCGCCGGTTGCCTGCAGGAGGGAACGGATGGAAGCCACAGCGGCCCCCTGGTCACCGAGGCGGTACAGCGCAACCAGCTGGTTCGACATACCCGCCCCTTCCGGTGTGCAGCCGTCACGGAGAACAGCACGAACGGAGCCTAGCCGGGTCAGGGATGGCGACGAAAGGTCCTCCGTGGGCGGCCCAACGCCCTCAGTCCGGGTAGGCGTGATCAGCCGAGGTAGGCGGACAGCTCGCGCAGCAGCTTGGGCTTGGGCAGTGCGCCCACAAGGGTCTTGACGACCTGTCCGTTGACGTAGACGTTCATCGTCGGGATGCCCGTGATGCCGTAACGGGAGGTGACCTTCGGGTTGTCATCGGTGTTGAGCTTGACGATCGACACCTTGCCGGCGTGCTCGACCGCAAGCTCCTCCAGGATGGGAGCCACCGCCTTGCACGGGCCGCACCAGGGCGCCCAGAAGTCGACGATGACCGGAACGTCACTGTTCAGGACGTCGGCGTCGAACGTCGCGTCGGTGGTCTCCTTGGTAGCTCCCACGGTGGGGGCTCCTTCCTTGGGTTGTGCGCTGGATGTTGCGTGTTCGCGTGGGCCGTGTGGTCAGGGCGCGACGAGCTCAGCCCTGGCGCCGGCCCGGTCGGCGTCGTCGTCGTCGTCG
>JANOHS010000521.1:0-5157 GCA_031406655.1 Micrococcales bacterium | reverse complement strand
CACCATGCTCGCCCTGGCCGCAGTGATGATCCTCGAACCATCACTGATGGAGAATCCGCTGATCGCCCTCGCGCTCTTCATCGGGGCCTTCGCGCTGGCCGGGATCATCCACGCGGTCACCACCCGGGTACGACGTGATCGCGCCGCGGCCGTCTCGGTGGGTCAGGGAACGTTGTAGTACCAGGCGTCCCCGGTGAACCGGTCGGTGGTCCAGTCGACGACTCTCGTCTTCGCCGAGCTGTATCTGAAGGCGCTCGACACGGAGCTCGGCGGAGGGCGGGAAGGTCCCCCCGCCCGCGGCGACTGGCGTTCGCCGCCTCACCTGGCCTCCCGCCGCTGCGCCACGTCCTGCTCGGCATCAACGCCCATGTGACCTATGACCTGCCCCAGGCACTGCTAGCCGTCATCAGCGACGCCGACTTCACCGATCCTGCGGTGATGGACCGGCGTCGACGCGATCACGAGCGCATCGACAACGTCCTGTCCTCAAGGGTCGAGGCAGAGCATGACGAGCTGACGGCGACCGGGGGCGCGACCATGCTCGACCGGCTGCTGGACCCACTTAACCGCTGGGATCCAGACGATTCCTGCGCGAGGCACGCCAGAAGGTCTGGCACAACACCCTGAAGCTCCAGCACTCAAGGGTCGCAGGGCCGCAGGAGTATGCCGCCCGGCTCGCCGAGCTCGAGCTGCTCAGCGCCGCGAAGATCGCCGACCTGCTCCGGCCGGGCCAGGTCCTGCTGCGTCTGGCCGTCGCCGGCTTCGGCGTCAGCCTGCCACCACCGGATAGTGAGTATGAGAGGGACCAGATGCCCGAGGCTGCGCACTGAGCCTGTGGGTCGCATGGCTCCCAGGCAGGCCTCCGCCAACCAGTCAGGTTCACCGTCCGAGCTGCTCACCCGTTGATGTCCGCCAGGACTTCCTCGACCGTGCGCTTCGCAAGCGCGACAAACACCGGGTTCGTGTCGCCGTAGTACGGGATGATCAGGGCCGCTTGGTGGAGTGCGAAGCCGCGCGCCCGGTTCCACATGTCGTCATCGACGTCGAGGGCACCGCGGAACACTGCTCGCCCGAGTTGGCCGAAAACGCTCCACGCGGGGATCACGTCCGCGGCGGGATCACCGACCCCGACGCCGCCGAAGTCGATGACCGCGCGGAGCCGACCGCCGTGAACGAGCAGGTTGGGCCTGAGCAGGTCGGTGTGTATCCAGACCGGCGTACCGTCCCAGGCTGGCGCCTCGAGCGCACGTTCCCAAGCTGCGGCGGCTGCAGCGCTGTCTATGACACCCCGCGACGCCTTGATCGCCGGGCGCGTCAGGGCGTCGAGCTCGCGCAGCGGTCTGCGCCCGGCCCGAGGTGCCGCTGCGATGGGATCCATCCCGCGCAGCTCGACCACGAACTGCGCGAGGTCCGTGGCAGCCTGACGCTCATCGTCCACCAGCTCATCCGCATACGGCTGACCGTCGATCCATCCGTAGATCGCCCAGCTCAAGGGGTAGAAGCTCACCGGGTGGCCCTTCGCCACCGGCTCGGGAACGAGCAGTGACAGATGTGGCGAAAGCTTTGGAAGTGGCTTCAACTCGTTGTCCAGGTCCTGTGCCCACTTGCGCACGCGTGGCAGGCGCGCGCAGAGGTGGTCGCCAATCCGGTAGATGGCGTTCACCGTCCCCGTCGACCGAGCCGCGCTGATCGGCTGGCCGCCCAGCTGAGGGAATTGTTCGGCTACCAACCGCCTGACGAGCTCAACGTCGATGTTTGACCTCACCGTCATGCATTCTCATCCGACCTACCCTGCCCTGCCCTCATATTTGCAGGCGCGGTGTGCCCGCGGATCCGGGACCAACGTCCCTACTTCCGGCCCGTGCAGCAGGTGAAGGCTGAAGGAACAGACGATCTCGGAGGCTTCCTGATGACCGATCAGTATCCGCCGCTCATGGACCAAGAGCATGGCCAGCCGGCCGATGACGCCGACCTCAGCCGGCAGCAGATCGTGCACCGACAACGATGAGAGGTGGGGTCAAAGTGAGCAATAACAACGCCGGGGCGGCCGCGGGTGGTGGCGCCCTCTATGGACTGGGCATGTTCGGCGCGTGGGTGTTCTTCTGGCAGCAGGCCGACACCCTCGGCGGGTACCTGCTCGCGGTGTTCCAGGGCATCTTCTGGCCGGCGTTCATGGTCTACGAGGGCTTCTCCGCCCTCCCCCAATGATCCTGTCGGCACGGAAAGAGACGATCGGCCCATTGCGTGGGCGGGCCAGCGTCGAAACCATGGAGCGCCGGTCGTGACGTAGGCGGTCGGGCTCAGCCACTACTCCTCCTGGAGGACAGATGACGGTGCGGCCGGAAGCGGCGCTCTACCCAGCGCGCCTTGAGATCGACTACCCGGACCAGCACGACCGGATGACGACGTTTTTCCGCATCATCCTGGCCGTTCCGATTGTGATAGTCAGCTCAGTGCTCACGGCTGGGGCCACCCAGACGGTCTACGACCGGAGCGGTGAGGTGGTGCGCCATACGAGCGGCGGCATCGCCGTCGGCCTGTTCGTCGCCACGCTCCTGATGATCGTCTTCAGGCGGCGCTACCCGCGCTGGTGGTTCGACTTCACCCTGGAGCTCGCCCGGTTCGGCGCCCGCGTCGGCGCCTACCTCGTGCTGCTCACCGACCAGTACCCCTCCACGGTCGAGGAACAGAGCGTCCACCTCCAGGTCGACTACCCCGACGTGGAGCGCGACCTGAACCAGTGGCTCCCACTGGTGAAGTGGCTGCTCGCGATCCCGCACCTCATCGTCCTGGCCGTGCTGTCCGTGGCCGCGTTCTTCGCGGTCCTCATCGCCTGGTTCGCGATCCTGTTCACCGGGCGGTACCCGCGGGAGCTGTTCGACTTCGTGGTCGGCGTCGGCCGCTGGTGGCTGCGCGTCCAGGCGTATGCCTTCCTCCTGGTCACCGACCGCTACCCGCCCTTCTCCCTCTCCTGAGGCCGACGGGGGGGCACCGCAGCTTCCCCAGAGCCGATGTACCAGAGCCCATGTGGGACTAGAGTGCTGCGACCACGTGAGAGACCGGTATGCACGGCAGGTCGGGGAACTCGAGGCGCAATGCCGTGTCATTCGTGGTTGGGAACTCGTCCATGGCCAGCGCTGCGCGCGCTTGTAGCGCCATCTCCGGCTTGAGCAGGCCGACCGTGTTCGCCATGACGTGCAGCATCGGGCGGGGCACGTGCCTGGGCTTTCCGGTCCAGCCGTGTTGCGCCATGATCATCTCGGCCAGACGCGTCATTGTCACCGGTTCGGGCCCGCAGATCTCAAGGACTCGTCCGCGCAATGCGGCGTCGACCACCGCGCGTTCCACCAGCGCCGCCACGTCACCAACGCTGACCCAGGTGATGGGATTGTCCCCGCGACCGAACACCAGTGGTCTTTGCGACCTGCCGGCAGTCTGCTCCAGGATTTCGGTCCACGTCTCGGCGAAGGCCTCGGGGCGCACGATCGTCCAGGCGCACCTGCTGGAACGCAGGCTCTGCTCGGCGGCGGACTTGGCTCGCATCAGCTCCATCGGGCTCTTGGGGGAGGCTCCGATCACGGAGATCATCACGATGTCCGCTCCGACGCGTTCGGCGGCCTCGATGAGATGGATGTTGCCGTCCCGGTCGACCGATTTGGGGGTGACTCCTCCGGGGCCCGCGAAGCCCTGTACCGCGGAGACGACGAGGTCGACTCCCTCCATCGGCTCGCGAAGACTGGCTGGGTCGCGGAGGTCTCCACGCACCAGTTCCACGTCGGTGTCGAGTGTCCCGGGGTGGGGGGCGAGGCCTCGACTAAGCACACGGACCGCAACTCCGCGCTTGCGCAACAGGTTAGCGACGGTGCTGCCCAGACGTCCGGTGCCCCCGGCAAGAAGGACCATGGCTGCGGCGCCTGACATGTCGTCCCCCATCACTCACGAAACATGGATCGACTTGCTCACGCTAGGAGCGTGAGCTTCACCCTGCTAGGGACTTAGGTCCTCCCCAGCACGATGAGTGACTACTCGGCCGCTTTTCCGTTCCCTGTTTGGCCGAGGACCCAGTCGACGTAGGCAGGCTTGCCCTCGACGATGGGCAGGGCAATGACGCATGGGACGTCATACGGGTGGTCTCGATCTGCGCGGACAACGATGGCCGGGACGAGGCTGCGCCGGGTGTGCAGTGCGACGCGAGCCTCGGCCTCGTCATGCACGCTGCCCTCCCAGCGGTAGATCGACCTGATCTCGTTGATGATGTGCCCACACGCGGCCAGACGATCGTCGACCATCTGGCGGGTGAAGGTCGCGACCCATTCCTGGCTGGGGCCGGTGATGACCACCTCGCAGATCTCGTCGCTCATGCTGGCGCCCTCAGGATCTCGTTGTCCCACATCTGCATCGTCCCACTGCCTGAGCCGTCCTTCATATTCAGAGCCGACGCGGGGACTCGAACCCCAAACCCCTGTTGCTCAGGTATCTGCCTGCTGAGGGCAGATACCGTAGTCAACGAGAGGTATTGAGATCCCTGGCCCGCTGGGACCTCGCAGTGGCTCTGGCGAGTTCGCGTCCTTTGTAACCGTCAAAGTGACCGTTCGTGCGCTATTAACTGCAGCCCGCGACGCACTCGGTCTCTCGCTGACGTTCACTGTCGCCCTCGCTGCTGTCCTCGAGCTCGCCTTGATCTCCAGCGCGGTGCACGAGCTCATTGGACCCCTCGACCCAGCAACCGGGCAGCGCGGTTGGCAGCACGACTCTTTGAGCCCCTGTCTGCAGGCGTCCGGATGGAGCGGGCCTGATAAGATTCTCTTATGACCCTGTTGGCTGAGTATCACGACGCCCGCCGCGACGAGTACGTCGCGCGGCTCCGTCGCGTTCTCGCCTTGCGCGCCATGGGGGCCTCGGGGATGAGTCAGCGCCAGATCGCCCAGGCGCTGGGCATCACCCAGCCGGCCGTCAGCCAGCAGCTGAAGTTCGCCCCCGATCTCGACGCTGTGCACCCCGAAGTCCTGTTGGACGCGGCCGCGCCGGTACTCAAGGCTATGGCGGCCGGGCGCGCCTACACGCGACTTGCTGTCTTCGGATCGGTGGCTCGTCACCAGGCTCGTCAGGACTCCGACATCGACCTGCTGATCGAAGCTCCCGAGGGCACCTCGTCGT
>JANOHS010000518.1:0-1931 GCA_031406655.1 Micrococcales bacterium | reverse complement strand
CGCCTGCAACAACGCCAGGTCGGGGCCCTCGAGGCGTCCCGGCTTGGCCAGACCGTCCAGCACCACGAAGCGCAGCAGCGAGCCCCGGCTCTTCTTGTCGCGTCTCATGGCATCGAGAAGCTCGGGCCAACGGTCGCCGCGATAGCTCGTCGGCAGGCCAACGCCGACCAGGACCCGGCGATGCCGATCCACCAGCGCGTCGTCCGCCCTGCCCGCCAGGCGCGCCAGCTCGGCCGCGTAGACCATGCCCACGCTCACCGCCTCGCCGTGGCGCCACGTGTAGTGCTCCACCTGCTCGATCGCGTGGGCAAAGGTGTGGCCGTAGTTCAGGATCTCGCGCAGCGAGGACTCCTTGAGGTCCTGCGTCACGACGCCCGCCTTGACCCTGACCGACCGTTCGACCAGCTCCCGCACGGCCGGGCCACCAGGGCGCCTGACCCCTTGTGGGTCACCCTCGACGAGGTCGAGGATGACCGGGTCCGCGATGAAGCCACACTTGATGACCTCGGCCATCCCGGACACGAAGTCGTCCGCAGGCAACGTCTCCAGCGTCGAGAGGTCGCACAGCACGCCGGCCGGAGGATGGAACGCACCCACCAGGTTCTTGCCCTCCGCGGTGTTGATGCCGGTCTTGCCGCCGACCGCCGCGTCCACCATGGCCAGCAACGTCGTCGCGACGTGGATCACGCTGATCCCTCGCAGCCACGTCGCGGCCACGAAGCCCGCGAGGTCGGTCACGGTCCCACCGCCAACGCCTACGATCGCGTCCGAGCGCGTGAAACCCGACTTCCCCAGCGCGCGCCACAGGGAGGAGGCAACGTCGGCCGACTTGGCCGCCTCGGCGTCAGGCACCTCGACGATGAACGCCGAAAAGCCTTGTGCGCCAAGCTCTTCACGGACCGCCTCCCCGGTGGCCCGCACCGCGCGCGAGTGGATGACGAGCACCCGCTCGACGCCGTCACCAAGCAGACCGGACAGCTCACCGAGCAGCCCGGTCCCGATCACGACGTCGTATGCCGGGTCGCTGCCCTCGCCCACGCGGATCCGGGTTGAGCTAGTCACCATCGACCTCCAGTCGTCGGGCGATCTCCGTCGCGATGTCCTCCGGCGTGCGTCCTGCGGTCTGGACGCTGAACGTCGCAAGTCGCTCATACGTCGGCCGTCGCGTATCCATCATCCGGATCCACTGCCCCCTGGGGTTCATGGCCAACAGTGGCCGGCTACGGTCGAAACCCACTCGCTTGGCGGCATCAGCGATGCCGACGTCGAGAAATACCACCGTGTGCCCGGCGAGGGTCGCCGACGTCACCGGGTCCATCACCGCGCCCCCTCCGAGCGAGAGCACCCCGGAGTGGGAGGCGAGCGAGGACGCGACCTCTGCCTGCTCGAGCTCGCGGAACCGAGGCTCCCCATCATCCATGAAGATGTCCGAGACCGACCGGCCCTGCTGGTCCTCGATGGCCTGGTCGGTGTCACGCAGCTCGACGCCCAGCAGAGCGGCGAGCGCGTGCCCTACCGTTGTCTTGCCCGAGCCAGGAGGGCCGATGAGAACCACGCAGGGGGCCATGGGGACATCCTCGTCCACCCAGGGTGTGGTGCCACTCACCACGAGCGCAGCGTGTCGGGGATCGCGTCCAGGTAGCCGCGGTAGTTCCTCGAGGTCTCGGCAACGCTGTCGCCGCCGAACTTCTCGACGCAGGCCTGGGCGATGACCAGGGCAACCATCGCCTCGGCGACAACGCCCGCTGCCGGCACGGCGCAGACGTCCGAGCGTTGATGGATGGCGGTCGCGGCCTCCCCCGTGGCGACGTCGACGGTCGCCAGTGCCCTGGGGACCGTGCTGATCGGCTTCATCGCCGCCCGAACCCGCAGGACGTCACCAGTGGACATACCACCCTCGGTGCCGCCGGCCCGGCCCGTTCGGCGCCGGA
>JANOHS010000507.1:0-1924 GCA_031406655.1 Micrococcales bacterium | reverse complement strand
GTCGTGGGGCCGGCGTTGCTGTTGTGCCGGTTGGTGGTCCCCATCTGGTTGCTCAGCCACTCAGCCACTGTCCGAGTTGATCACCGCTCAGGGAAGGTGCCCCGCATGCTGGAGTCCGCAGCGACGCTGGTGCAGGAGTATGCCGACCTCGAGGCCCAGCTTGCCGAGCCTGCGGTGCACTCCGACCAGAACCTCGTGCGCAAGCTGAACAAGCGGTATGCCGCGCTGGCGCCGACCGTCGCGGCATACCACGCCTGGCACGCAGCCCGCGATGACGTGGCTGCTGCCCGCGAGCTGGCCGGCGAGGACAAGGCGTTCGCCGAGGAGCTGCCCGCGCTCGAGGCGGTGCAGGCTGCGGCGGAGGACAAGCTGCGCCGTCTGCTGGTGCCTCGCGACCCCGACGACGACCGCGACGTCATCCTCGAGGTCAAGGCCGGCGAGGGCGGGGAGGAGTCGGCGCTGTTCGCGGCCGACCTGTTGCGCATGTACCTGCGCTATGCGGAGCGGCGTGGTTGGCGGACCGAGGTCATCAGCTCGACCGAGTCCGACCTCGGCGGTTACAAGGACGCCCAGGTGTCGGTGAAGGCGCGCGGCGTCACCGAGCTCGGCGATGCGCCCTGGGCACGGCTGAAGTACGAAGGTGGGGTGCACCGCGTCCAGCGGGTCCCGGTCACCGAGTCCCAGGGCCGTATCCACACGTCGGCCGCCGGCGTTCTGGTGATGCCCGAGGTCGACGACGTCGAGGTCACCATCGACGCGGGCGACCTGAAGGTCGACGTCTACCGGTCGTCCGGACCCGGCGGGCAGAGCGTCAACACCACCGACTCGGCCGTGCGGATCACCCACCTGCCGACCGGCACGGTGGTGTCCTGCCAGAACGAGAAGTCCCAGCTCCAGAACAAGGAGTCGGCGATGCGGGTGCTGCGGGCCCGTCTGCACCAGATCGCCCAGGACGAGGCGGACGCCGTGGCCTCGGCCCAGCGCAGGTCCCAGATCCGCACCGTCGACCGCTCGGAGCGGATCCGGACCTACAACTACCCGGAGAACCGCGTCGCCGACCATCGCACGGGCTACAAGGCCTACAACCTGGACGTCGTCCTCGACGGCGACCTCGACCCGATCGTGCAGTCCGCCGTGGACACCGATGACGCAGCCCGGATGGCGGCGGTCGCGGACGGCTCCTCGGGGCTATGACGTCGTCCCTGCGCGAGGCTGTTCGTCGCGCCGTCCGGCTTCTGGCCGACGCCGGCATCGACAGTGCCGAGGCCGATGCCGTCGCTCTGGCCGCGTGTGCGCTGAGGACGACCACCAGTGAGGTGCACAAACTGATGATCATCGGCACGCCGGCTCCTAAGGGGCTCGACGACCTGGTTGCCGAGCGCGCGCGCAGGGTGCCGCTGCAACACCTGACCGGCAGGTCAGGGTTCCGCCGGCTGGAGCTCTCGGTCGGTCCGGGGGTCTTCCTGCCCCGCTTCGAGACCGAGCTGGTCGCCGGCCTCGCCATCTCCCACCTCCGCAGACCTAGGGACGGTGCGGGGGAATCGAGTGCAAACCTAGGGACTGTGCGCAGCACCGTCCCTAGGTTTGCGGGGTTGCAGCCGACACCGTCCCTAGGTTTGGGGTTTGTGGTGGTGGATTTGTGTACGGGGTCGGGGGCGATCGCGCTGGCCATCAAGGACGAGGTCCCCTCCTCTGACGTCCATGCGGTCGAGCTGTCGGACCTGGCTCACGCCTGGGCGATCCGCAACCGCGACGACCTGTGCCTCGACGTGGACATCCGGCTCGGCGACGCCAGGTTCGCCTTCCCCGATCTCGAAGCGGGGGTGGACGTGGTGGTGAGCAACCCGCCATACATCCCCGTGGGATCGGTGCCGAACGACCCGGAGGTGCGCGACCACGACCCTGAGGTGGCGCTCTACGGCGG
>JANOHS010000455.1:0-7618 GCA_031406655.1 Micrococcales bacterium | reverse complement strand
AACGTCGCCCATCTGCTGCCGGCGCGCATCATGCTCAAGGGCTGGCGCGTGGCCATCATCCTCATCTTCGTCTTCGCAGCGATGATGACGCCGACCCCGGACGCCTGGACCATGCTCGCGCTTGCCTTCCCCATGGTCTTTTTCTTCTACGCCGCTGTCGGTGTCGCGACCCTCCTGGACCGGCGCCGCGCCCGCCGTCAGCCCGAGTGGGCCAAGGTCGCCGACGACGAGGCCAGCCCTCTGGACGGCGGGGCGAGCCCGTTGGATGACGAGGCCAGCCCCCTGTAGCGTTCGCCCGTGACCAAGCGCATCGGGCTGCTCATCAACCCCACGGCAGACAAGGGCCGCGGGGGCGCGATCGGTGCCGAGGTGGCGAGCCGGCTTGCGGCCGAGGGCCATGAGGTGATCGACCTCTCCGAGGAGACCGCGCTTGCTGCACGAGACCGCGCCCTGGCCGGTATCGCCTCGGGGCTGGATGTTCTGGCAGTAACCGGCGGGGATGGCACGGTCAATCTCGGGGTCAATCTCTGCGCCGGCACGGAGACGGTTCTGGCGATCGTCGCGGCCGGGACCGGGAACGACATCGCCCGCGCCCTCAAGCTGCCCGTTCACGACGCTGTGGGCGCCGCGACGGTCATCGCCAGCGGCACGGTTCGCACCATCGACGCCGGGCGGCACACCGACGCCGACGGCGTCCCGCACTACTTTGCCGGCGTCCTGGGCGCAGGATTCGACTCCGTGGTCAACGAGCGCGCCAACTCCTGGGGCTGGCCACGCGGGCGGATGCGGTACAACCTGGCCATCGCCCGAGAGCTGCCGGTATTCAAGCCGATTCCCTATGTCATCGAGGTTGACGGCGCCCGCCACAGCACCCAGGCGATGCTGGTCGCGGTAGGCAACGGTCCGTCATACGGCGGGGGCATGCTGGTGTGCCCGGATGCCAGCTTCGAGGACGGGCTCTTCGACATCCTGGTGGTGCACCAGATCTCGACGTTGGAGTTCCACAAGGTCTTTCCCAAGGTGTTCAGCGGCAAGCACATCGGGCACCCCGCGGTGGAGATCCTGCGGGGCAGTAACGTCCGGCTCGAGGCCGCTGGCATCGTCAGCTATGCCGACGGCGAGCGCTTCGTGCCCCTCCCGATGACCTGCCAGAACGTGCCCGGCGCGCTGAATGTCCTTGTCGCCGGTCCCTGACGTAGCCTGAGCGCCATGGCCACCTCGGCGGGCGCCGCACAGCCCCAGATCGACGCTTTCGCCAAGGGTTACGATTTCCCGCTGGACGACTTCCAGGTGCGCGCGTGCCAGGCCGTGGGCTCCGGGCAAGGAGTGCTGGTGGCTGCGCCCACCGGTGCCGGCAAGACCATCGTCGGCGAGTTCGCGGTCTTCCTGGCGCTGGCCACCGGGCGAAAGGCCTTCTACACCACCCCGATCAAGGCGCTCTCGAACCAGAAGTACGCCGACCTCGTGCGCCGCCACGGGGCCAACCAGGTCGGTCTGCTCACCGGCGACTCCTCGATCAACGGCGAAGCCCCGGTCGTCGTGATGACCACCGAGGTGCTGCGCAACATGATGTATGCCGGGTCCGGCACCTTGCGCGGACTCGGCTTCGTGGTCATGGACGAGGTGCACTACCTGGCCGACCGGTTCCGTGGAGCCGTATGGGAGGAGGTGATCATCCACCTGCCCCCGGACGTGCAGGTGATCTCGCTGTCGGCAACAGTGAGCAACGCCGAGGAGTTCGGTGCCTGGCTGGGCGAGGTTCGCGGCAACACCGAGGTGATCGTCGAGGAGCTCCGGCCGGTTCCCTTGTCGCAGCACATGATGGTCGGACAGAGCCTGTACGACCTGTTTGCGGACCAGAGCTCAGCCGGCACAGCGGAAGAGAACCCGACTCGGGTCAATCCCGAGCTCCTGGAACGGATTCGGGACGGTGACCGGGGCGGTCACCAGGACGACTTCGGATCTTCTCGGGATGGCGGCCGCTATGGACGCGGGCGCAGTGGTGGCTCGGCCGGGGGGCGTGACCGCGGTCGGCGAAACCAACGAGGAGGTCCTGGTGGCGGCGGCCCGGATCGTCAGGGTGGGGCGGGGCCGGCTCGGCAGGGTGGCCGGTTCGGAGGAGGTCCGAGCCGGTCGGAGGTCATCGAGCGTCTGGACCGCGAAGGCCTGTTGCCCGCAATCACCTTCATCTTCAGTCGTATTGGCTGCACGTCGGCTGTGACCCAGCTGCTCGCCAACGGCATGCGGCTGATACCTCAGGTGGAGGGGGACCGGATCCGTCGCACGGTCGAGGAGCGCATCCAGGGCCTGGCCGACGAGGACCTCACGGTGCTCGGCTACTGGGAGTTCGTCGAGGGCCTCACCCGAGGGTTCGCGGCCCACCACGCCGGGATGCTGCCGACCTTCCGGGAGATTGTGGAGGAGCTCTTCACCGCCGGTCGCATCCGCGCGGTGTTCGCCACCGAGACCCTTGCCCTGGGTATCAACATTACTGCCAGGTCCGTCGTGCTCGAGAGACTGGTGAAGTTCAACGGCGAGACCCACGCCGATATCACCGCGGCCGAGTACACCCAGCTGACGGGACGTGCCGGGCGCCGCGGCATCGACATCGAGGGGCACGCGGTCGTTCTGTACAACCGGGGCCTGGACCCCCTCGCGGTGGGCGGTCTGGCCTCGACGCGCACCTATCCGCTGCGGTCCAGCTTCCGCCCGACCTACAACATGGCGGTCAACCTCGTCGGCCAGGTGGGACGCGGGGCGGCACGCGACATCCTGGAGACGTCGTTCGCCCAGTTCCAGGCTGACCGTGCGGTCGTCGGCATGGCAGTGACCGTCAAGCGCAACGAGGAGGCGCTTGCCGGCTACGCCGAGTCGATGACGTGCCATCTGGGTGACTTCACCGCGTACGCGGGGCTGCGCAACGAGATCCGCGACATCGAGAAGGAAGCGGCCAAGGCGCGCTCGGCCAGTCGACGGGCCGAGGCTGCGATCAGTCTGGAAAAGCTCCGCCCCGGAGACGTCATCAAGATCCCCGGCGGTCGGCGCTCGGGCTACGCGATCGTCATACAGGGCAACGGGGGCGGGAAGAAAGAGGGCGCCTCGCCGACCGTGCTCACGTCCGACGCGCAGGTGCGTCGGCTCACCCTCATGGACGTGCCAACGCCGGTCGACCCGGTCATGAGCCTGGCCGTCCCCAAGCACTTCAACGCCCGAAACGCCAAGTCCCGCAAGGATCTTGCGGCGACCATGCGGATCAAGGTGCCGCACGACCCACCTGCCGCACGGCATACCGGCTCTGGCGGCTCACGCGAGGCAGAACGGGTCACCGAGCTGCGTCGCCAGATGCGGGCGCACCCCTGCCACGCGTGTCCGGATCGCGAGAGCCATGCCCGCTGGGCCGAACGCTGGTGGCGGCTGCGCCGGGAGACCGACGGGGTGGCGCGCACGGTCGAAGGCAGGACCAACACTGTGGCCCATACCTTCGACCGCATCTGCGAGCTCCTGGTGGGGCTTGGATACCTGGCCGAGGGCGGCGCTGCCGTGACGTCGCAGGGTGACACCTTGAAGCGGCTCTACACCGAGAAGGACCTGTTGGCGGCCGAGTGTCTTCGCCATGGGATCTGGAAGCGCCTCGATCCGCCGAGCCTAGCCGCGATCGTCTCCACCCTCGTTCACGAGCCGCGGGGGAACGAGGCCGAGGTCTCGCCCCGGATGCCCAACGAAGACGTCCGAGAGGCGTACGAAGCGATGGTCGGGATGTGGAGCCGGCTCGAGGACAGCGAGCGCGCCCACACGCTGCCGACGACTGGCTGCCCTGACGCGGGGATGGCCTGGATGATGCACCGATGGGCGGGCGGTCAGCGACTTGAGGTGGTTCTTCGCGACAGCGAGGTCGCCGCGGGTGACTTCGTCCGGCGCTGCAAGCAGGTTGTCGACCTGCTTGGTCAGATCGGTGACGCGGCTCCTGACCGGGCCCTGTCGGTGACCGCGAGACGCGCGATCGACGCGGTCATGCGAGGAGTCGTCGCGGCCGACAAGATCGACTGACGGTCAGGCTCGGCCCACTGCCACAGTCGCTAGTTCGCGCCTGCGAACAACGCCGAGAGGTCAAGCGAGGGAACGTGCCGCTGGCTGGCGAGGGAAAGGTACTTGCGGGCAAGGGCGTCCTTGCCGTAGCCAAGGACAGTGGTCAACAAGCCGATTGCCTCGGCCAGATCGCCTGGCGGCGCCGCGGAGACCACGCATCGCCACATCGCGTCTTCGAGAGCGTTGAAGGCCATCTGCACTTCGGAGATGTCGTAGCCATGGTTGAAGCGTTCGACTGCGATCCGATCGGAGTAGGCGCTCACCGCGGCAAGGTCGCGATCTCGGATGGCGTCCACCACCAGCTTGAAAAGGTCTGCCAGAGCCTGCCGGGTGAACGTTTCCCCTGCCAGCTCATAGTGGGTGACATGTGCGCGGTGAAGGGCAGAGTAGGCCTCGTCCAGCACGCCTGGCTCAGCCTCCAGCAGCAGGTCGTTGAGGTCCATGTGGCACCTGTCCTTTCGTGTGTTCATCCTGTCACGGCGATGGGTCAGCCACCGTGTGTCACGTCACTTGGTGGACCCATGTCCGCAGGGATCAGTCGTTCTCGCCGAGGCCCAGGGCGCTCAGCACGCGGTTGATGGGATTGGTCAGGCCGTAGCCCGAGGCCAGGGACGAGAGCAGCGTGAGGTCGCCCACCTGGCGGGGGAGCGAGGCGTCAAAATCAGGGACCGGGGCGTCCAGAGCGACCTGGACGACAGTGGGTGCGACGTCCAGATAGGCCGAAGCGGCCTCCAGCCGGACGCGCTGTGCTCCCTTGATCTGCGGGTCTCCAGCGGCGAGAGCGCGACGAAGACTGGCCAGGTCGCCATACCGGTTGATCAGCGTGGCGGCCGTCTTCTCGCCGATCCCTGCGACGCCGGGCAACCCGTCGCTGGTGTCACCGCGCAACGTCGCCATGTCGGCGTAGGCCTGACCGGTGGGCACGGAGTACTTGCTCTGCAGGAACTCCTGGGTCACGACGTCGGGATCACGCACACCACCGCGGGCGGTGTAGAGGACCCTCACGCCCGCGTCGTCATCCACAAGCTGGAACAGGTCGCGGTCGCCGGTGACGACGTCGACCAGCTGCCGGCCGCGGGCTCGATGGGTCAGGGTCCCGATGACGTCATCAGCCTCGTAGCCGTCGCTGCCGATGCGAGCAATCCCCAACGCCTGCAACGCATCCACTATCAAAGGGACCTGCGGTGTCAGATCCTCCGGGCTCTCCTCGACAACATCGCTGCCTTCGGTGAGACGGTGGGTCTTGTACGTCGGGATCGCGTTGACGCGAAACGCGGGCCGCCAGTCGTTGTCCCAGCAGGCCACCAGGTGAGTTGGACGGTGGGTGGTGACCAGGGACGCGATCATCTCCAGAAAGCCTCGGACCGCGTTCGTGGGCGGCTCGTCGGGGTTCTCTCGCTGGTCCGGGACACCGTAGAACGCACGGAAGTACAAGGAGGCTGAGTCCAAGAGCATCAGTCGCTGGGTCATGAGGTCATCGTGCCATTGCGACCAACTGGTGTCGGCGTCTTGCCATACGTCAGTAGCCTTGCGCCATGGAGGAACTGGATCGCCACATCGTGGGGCTGCTGATGCAGGACGGTCGGATGAGCTTTACCGATCTCGGCAAGGCCACCGGGCTGTCGACATCGGCGGTCCATCAGCGCGTTCGCCGCCTCGAGGAACGCGGGGTGATCCGGGGTTACCGCGCGGTCATCGACCATGACGCGATCGGCATGCCGCTGGTCGCGTTCATCTCGGTGTCGCCCCTGGATCCGGCGGCGCCGGACGACGTGCCCGACCGCCTCCGCGATGTCGCGGACCTCGAGGCCTGTCACTCGGTCGCTGGGGAGGAGAGCTACATCCTGAAGGCCAGGGTCTCCACACCTGGCGACCTCGAGGACCTGCTCGCCCGGGTGCGATCCGGCGCCAACGTCTCGACGCGCACGACCGTGGTGCTCTCGACCCCATGGGAGGAGCGTCCCCACCCCGTCGAGTGACCCCACGACCAGAGCCGCGGGGCCAGGTGCCGCGTTTGGCCGGAAGAAGTCCCTTGGTATGGCGGGTGCTCGCGTCCGGTGATCAGGCGTCAGGCACGACGCGCAGCTCGAGGAAGTCGTACACGTGCAGCAGACCCAGGACCCGACGTTCGACCAGCCGGATCTCGCGCCGGGCCTCATCGTGGAACAGCCGCGGGGCGCCGAGCTCGATGTGCATACCGCGGGTGAGCAGCTCACAACCACCGGCGGCGATGATGTTCCTCACCCAGTCGGTGTTCGCGCCGTAGGTCAGCGCGAGGACGTACCGGTCAGCAGGACGCGGGAACACGTTGACCGGCGTCCGGTACTGCCTGCCGGACCTGCGCCCACGATGAACCACGACACCCAGCCCCGGCAGCCACGGCGCGAGCTGCCGGGTGACCTTGTTCAGCGCGATTCTGTTGACCTTGCGCATCCCTCGGGGAATCGGCACTTTCTCACCGTACCTGCGCCAGGACCAGCACGTCTGGCACGATGCGGACATGGGGATCTCGAAGAAGCTGCTGTCCGAGGGTGAGCACGTCATCCTGAGTGTCCGAACGCACCCCAAGGCGCTGATCTGGCCTGTCGCCCTGCTCATCGTGGTGGTGGCCGGTGTCATCACGGCGGCGATGCTGCAGCCGGACGACTCGATCTATGGTCTGGTGGCCGCCGCTGTTGCCGTGCCAGTGGTGATCGGCTGGGTGGCCATCCCGTTCCTGCGCTGGATGACCTCGACCTACACCGTCACCAACCGGCGGCTGATCACCCGTCACGGCATCATCACCCGCACCGGCCGGGACATCCCGCTGTTCCGCATCAACGACGTGGCCTACGAGAAGGGTCTGCTCGACCGGATCCTCGGCTGCGGAACGCTGGTCATCTCCGACGCCACAGAGAAGGCGGGCGTGGTCCTGCCCGACGTCCCGAACGTCGAGCGGGTGCACCTGCAGATCTCGGACCTGCTCTTCGCCAACGATGACGGCAACGATGACGACGGCAGCCGGGTGCCCGGCGAGCCCCCGCGCAACACCCGCTGAATGCCCGCGCACGCCCCTTCAGTGGCAGGTTTCCATCACCGAGGGTGGCCGATACGCCGCCTGCGATGATGGAAACCTGCCAGTGAACACAGAGGTATGCCGCGGCACACCCGACGTGTGGCTAGCTGCTCAGACGAGCTGGGCGACCGATGCGGCGCGACTCGCGGCAGCCTTGGACTCCGCGGCAGCGTGGGCCGCGTCGATACCGCCGTGCTCACGCCACCAGCTCTGACCCTCTTCGGGCAGGGTGTAGATCGGGTCGTAGTAGGCGAACTCGCGTGAGAGGGCCTGGGTGTCCTCACTCTCGATCGAGGTGCGGTAGTTCTTGCGCCAGAACGACATTCCGCGTTCGGCGTCGTAGGAGTCGACCTGGTGGACCCAGCGTTTGCCCACGAACGGCACGTCGCACACGATGCGTGGCGTGGCAAAGCCGGGCAGGTAACCCATGATGTCGTGCTGTAGCTTCTGCGCCTCGGCCAGCGAGAGCCGCCAGTG
>JANOHS010000122.1:0-2696 GCA_031406655.1 Micrococcales bacterium | reverse complement strand
ACCGCTCCGACGTCGCCGCGCACCATGACGGTGACGTAGCCGCCGCCGATCTCTTCCTTGCCGATCAGCGTGACGTTTGCTGCCTTCACCATCGCGTCGGCGGCTTCGATAGCGCCGACCAGCCCTCGCGTCTCGATCATGCCGAGTGCGATCATCTGGGGATTTGCCACTGGGTGTCCTCTCACTGTGTTGCTGCCATGGGTCTTGCGGTCTGTGCGAAATCTGCCGGCTTGCGCCTCAGCCCGGTGGTGGGCGGCTCGCTCCTGGTGGGGTCATCGACCACCGCCTAGCTCGGTGAGTACGCGGCGCACGATGCGGTCGACCCGGTCGTCCGCATCCCCGGCCGGGGGCGTCGGAAGGCGGGGCTGGTTGCCGCGTGCGTCGTCGTGGCGGGGTGCTCCCCGGACATCGGGCGCGTGCTCGTAGGCGCCCACGGGCGGCTCGTGCAGCGGGTACGCGAGCCGTTTGACGTTCAGCAGGTGGGTGACCGTGATGTTGTCGCTGACGACCGCGCCGCCGATCCCTCCAGGGGCCAGCGTCATCGCCGGCATGACACCCGTCGTGGCGCCGATGGCCCCCAAGGTGCCCCATGTGTTGACCAGGATCCGGAACGCCGGCTTCTCGATGCCGAAGGCCAGGATGACGTCCTCGTCGGTCGCGTGGATGACCATGGAATGCCCGTCGCCGCCGAACCGCAGCAGCTCGACAGAGCGCTCGCAGCCGGCCCGCCATCCCTTCTCGACATACCAGCCGAGCACCGTCGTGAGCTTCTCGGCGCTGAGCGGCTCCTCACGTCCCACGCTGCCCAGCTCGGCCACGAGGATGCGCGCGTGCGCCGGGACCTCGAACCCGGCCAGGCGTCCCAGGGCCTGCGGCGTCTGGCCCACGGCCTTCGGGTTCATCCCACCCGACGGGGTGAACAACGTCCGTTCCAGCGCGGCCTTGTCCCCGGCGCCGACCCAGTGCGCCCCCAGCCTCTCCATCTCGGCGCGCAGGGCGACGGCGATCGGCTCGTCGGCGACGACGGACTGCTCCGTGGCACAGATCGTGGAGCAGTCGAAGGACTTGCTGTTGACGATGGCCTCGGCCGCAGCCATGACATCGGCGCTGCGGTCGACGTAGACCGGCACGTTGCCCGGGCCAACGCCCAGGGCCGGTTTGCCGGTGCTGTGAGCAGCTCGAACCATCGGCGTCCCACCGGTGGCCAGGATCAGGGAGGTCGCGTAGTGCCGCATGAGCTCCTGCGACCCCTGCAGGCTGACCTCCTGCATACAGGCCACGAGCCCCTTGGGCATGCCCGCCCTCTCCCCCGCCTCGGCCATCACGCGCACGGCCTCATAGGTGCTGCTCTTGGCCGACGGGTGAGGTCCGATGATGCAGCCGTTGCGGGCCTTGACCGAGATGAGCACCTTGTAGACCGCGGTGGAGTTGGGGTTCGTGGAGGGGCAGAGCCCGACGATCACGCCCACCGGCCAGCCGATCTCGACGACCCGCTTCACCGGGTCGCGGCGCAGGACCCCGACCGTCGGGATGTCGCGGATCGACTCCCACACGGTCC
Source organism: Micrococcales bacterium (assembly GCA_031406655.1). Classification (GTDB taxonomy): domain Bacteria; phylum Actinomycetota; class Actinomycetes; order Actinomycetales; family Dermatophilaceae; genus UBA4719. The sequence goes on along the minus strand of JANOHS010000122.1, from coordinate 1,138 downwards.
TCGAGGCGAACTCGACCTTGATCCGCTTGTGCGCGGCGACGCCGTACCCGGTCTCCTCGTGAGCCATCTGGCCGAGCCGGGCCGCGTCGCGGAAGACGGCGTCCGCCATCGCGGCGCAGATACGGTCCACCTCCGCCTGCGAAGCCGTGGCGAACTCGCGCTGCGCGGCCCTGCAGGCGACGGCCAGGCGGCGCGCCTCCTGCACGGAGCGCAGGTCGCTGTCGTACTCCTCGGGCACCGGTCACACCTCCAGCGGCTGAGCCGCAACCTCGAGCACGCCGTCGCGGAACGCGTTGCACGCGGCCACGACCGCGCTCTGCGAGCCGACCAGGTAGCCGCCCGAGAAGTTCGTCTCCGAGGGCGGCGGGAACCAGACCTTCAGCTCCACGTCGGCTGCCTTCAACGCCAGGTCCAGCGCGTACGTCGCCTCGAGCGGCGGGGCGATGAGGTATGCCATCGGGGTGCCCAGCGGCACGTCGGCCTCCTTGCTCAGGAAGCTGCCGGTGCGCGAGATCGGGTGCGCGAAGAAGGCGAGGTCGCCGGCGTCATCGGCGGCATAGAACCACGCCTTCTCAGTGGCGTAGGCGACGCAGGCCGCGAGACCGGCGCGGGCCTCGGCCGGAGAGGGGGCTGCCAGGATGCCGATGATCTCCCCGGACAGCGGACCTGAGGCGTGTGCCGACCCCGCGTAGAAGCTGTGGGCGTAGACGACCTCGACGTCGGCCATCTTGGTCGCCTCGTCCAGCGAGGTGTACAGGCTGTCGTCGATGTCGCAGGTCACCAGAGCAAGGCTGCGCTGGTCGTCGCGCAGCCCCAGCTTGGCGGCGAACGACCGCTCCACGTTGGGGATCAGCCTCGTCGCGAGGATCGTCGGCTTGATCGGGTCGAGGATGGCCATCACCGGCTCCCACTCTGCTTGAGGCGCAGCTCGACGCCGCTTGACTGGTGCTGCATGACGGTCTTCACGTGCTCCACCACAAACGCTCCGGCCTCGAGGGGGTTCGTCCCGCCGTTCTCCGTGATCATGCAGATCACGTCGCGCTGGGCGTCGGTCTTGCCGGCCGTGGGCTGCCACCCGGAGTACACGCTCATGGCGTCGGCGACCCCGAGCCCCGGCCGCTCGCCGATGAGCAGCACG
>JANOHS010000419.1:0-3353 GCA_031406655.1 Micrococcales bacterium | reverse complement strand
GAGCTATGTCCGCGGGGACGCCAGCAGGTCAACTACCCGCTGTGCGTGCGTGCAGACATTAACCGATCCAAGGGATCGGAGTCCAACTGGCTGCTTGTCACGTCCCGATGGCCCGTGTCCCGGACTCGCGGCAAGAGCCCTCCGTTGTGCGCCGCAGCGGGCTGCAGGACAGAATAGGCCCACTCGGTGGGACGACCCACGACTGCTGACGAAGGATCTCATGGACATCTGGCCGGGCCACCCCTATCCCCTGGGGGCCACGTTCAACGGCAGTGGCGTCAACTTCGCGCTGTTCTCCGAAGTAGCCGACAAGGTCGAGCTCTGCCTCATTGCCGACGATGGCGCCGAGACCCGGATCGAGCTCACCGAGGTCGACGGGTACGTCTGGCACGCCTTTCTTCCCACTATCCAGCCCGGCCAGCGGTATGGCTTCAGGGTCCACGGCCCCTACGATCCCGCGAACGGGCATCGCTGCAACCCCGCGAAGCTCTTGCTGGACCCTTACGCCAAGGCCATGGACGGCCAGATCGACAGCGACCCATCCCTGTTCTCCTACGGCCCCGGCAACCCCCTTGAGTTCAACGAGCAGGACTCCCTGGGCCACACGATGCTGTCGGTGGTGACCAACCCGTTCTTCGACTGGGGCCACGACCGCCCGCCCCGTCACGAGTACCACAACTCGGTGATCTACGAGGCACACGTCAAAGGCCTGAGCATGACCCACCCCGACGTCCCCGACCACTTCCGCGGGACGTACGCGGCTATTGGCCACCACGCGATGATCGACCACCTGGTCGCCCTCGGCGTGACCGCGATCGAGCTGATGCCGGTGCACCAGTTCGTCCAGGACACCACGCTGCAGCAGAAGGGCCTGACCAACTACTGGGGCTACAACACCATCGGGTTCCTGGCTCCCCACGCTGCCTACGCGGCCACCGGATCGCGCGGCGAGCAGGTCACCGAGTTCAAGTCGATGGTGAAAGCACTGCACCAGGCCAACATCGAGGTCATCCTCGACGTGGTCTACAACCACACTGCCGAGGGCAACGAGAACGGGCCCACCATCGCCTTCCGTGGCATCGACAACGCCGCGTACTACCGTCTCGTGGACAAGGACAAGTCGCACTACTACGACACGACGGGCACCGGGAACAGCCTGCTGATGCGCAACCCCCATGTCCTGCAGCTGATCATGGACTCGCTTCGATACTGGGTCACCGAGATGCACGTCGACGGATTCCGCTTCGACCTGGCGGCAACCCTGGCCCGCCAGTTCCACGAGGTGGACCGGCTCTCGGCGTTCTTCGACATCATCCAGCAGGATCCGGTGATCTCCCAGGTCAAGCTGATCGCCGAGCCGTGGGACCTCGGGGACGGCGGCTACCAGGTCGGCAACTTCCCGCCGTTGTGGACCGAGTGGAACGGCAAGTACCGCGACACGGTGCGCGACTTCTGGCGCGGTGAGGCCGCCTCGTTGGGTGAGTTCGCCTCTCGTCTCACGGGATCCAGCGACCTCTATGCGCATTCGGCCCGGCGCCCGATCGCATCGATCAACTTCGTCGTGGCCCACGACGGGTTCACCCTGCGGGATCTGGTGTCCTACAACGAGAAGCACAACGACGCCAACGGTGAGAGCAACAAGGACGGCGAGAGCCACAACAGGTCCTGGAACAGCGGCGTCGAGGGCGAGACCAGCGACCCTGCCATCAACGCCATGCGCAGGCAGCAACAACGCAACTTCCTCACCACGTTGCTGCTCAGCCAAGGTGTTCCGATGATCGCTCACGGCGACGAGGTCGGCCGGACCCAGGCCGGCAACAACAACACCTACTGCCAGGACAACAAGCTGGCCTGGCTCGACTGGAATCTCGCCGAGAGCGAGAGCCAGATGCTTGCGTACACCAGCGCCCTGATCTCACTTCGCAAGGAGCACGCCGTATTCCGCCGTCGTCGCTTCTTCGCCGGCGACGCCGCCCACGGCGGCAAGAGCGACCTCGGAGACATCGAGTGGTTCTCCTCGGACGGCACCGAGATGGACGAGCTCGACTGGCGTAACGGATACGCCCGTACCCTCATGGTCTTCCTCAACGGGCAGGCCATCCCCGAGCCGGATCCACATGGACGGCGCACTCTCGACTCCGACTTCCTGTTGCTGTTCAACGCACACAGTGAACCCGTCGACTTCACCCTGCCGCCCACCCAATCCGGAACCACGTGGCGCATCCGGCTGGACACCACCACGGCCGAACCCCACAGCGCCGCCGAACCGGGCTGGGCGGCAGCGACCACTCACGCGGTCGTGGGTCGCTCGATCGTTGTTCTCGAGGCCGTTGCCAAAGCCAAGGTGAAGACCTCGAAGCACGCCTAGGTCGCGGACAACCGAGCCTTCTCGGCCTCAACGTCAAAGGTTGCGGCCGGCCACCGCGGCGCCATCGCCCGCAGGTGCTCGACCAGCAGCTGCTGCACAGCCAGCCGCGCGTACCACTTGCGGTCCGCCGGAACCACGAACCAGGGGGCAGGTTCGGTCGAGCACCTGTCGATCGCCGCCTGGTAGGCCTCCTGGTACTGCGGCCAGCGCTCCCGCTCGTCCACGTCGGCCGGGTTGTACTTCCAGTGTTTGTTGGGGCGTTCGAGCCGCTCCGCGAGGCGCGCCTTCTGCTCGTCGCGGGAGAGGTGCAGCATGACCTTGACGATGGTGGTCCCCGCCGCGGTCACCTTCTGCTCGAAGGTGTTGATCTGGCCATATCGACGACCCCACGTCGCAGGCGGCACGAGATCGTGGACCCGTGCGATCAGTACGTCCACATAGTGCGAGCGGTCGAAGACACCGATCTCGCCCGGCTTCGGCAGGGCATTGCGGATGCGCCACAAGAAGGGGTGCGCCTGTTCCTCCTTGGTCGGGGCCTTGAACGCGGTGTAGTGAACTCCTTGGGGGTCCATCGAACCGACGACATGACGCATGATGCCGCCCTTGCCTGAGGTGTCCATCCCCTGCACCACTAGCAGCACCGCCGCTTTCCCGCCGGCCTTGGACTCGGCGTACAGCTGCTCCTGCATCTCAGCGAGCTCCGGGGCAGTTGAGGCCATCAGCTTGGCACCGGCGTCCTTGTCCCCGTCGTAGCCCGGTGTCGAACGAGGGTCACGGTCTGACAGGACAAATCCTGGCCCGGCCTCGAGCGCTTTGGTGAACGTCCCACCCCTCGCGACCGTCCCGGATGCCTTCTCCTGCTTCTTCCTTGTGGCCATGAGCCGATGCTTCCACCTCGGCGTCCCGGACGCGAGTCTTCAGGGCACCTGTAAGCGCTTCCATGCAAGGATGGCGCTCATGCACGTGCTGCTCGCCCACGACGACC
>JANOHS010000380.1:0-12481 GCA_031406655.1 Micrococcales bacterium | reverse complement strand
GCTCTCCGAAGCCCCCGCAGCCCGATCAGCTGCGGGGGCTTTGGCACGTCGGAGAGCTGCTGGGGCTGCGGGGTTGGGGTGGGGGACACAGCCCCGGCAGGATCGGACCCGGACAGGCATCGACTGACCGAGGATCTCGTGGCGGGGGGCCCGTCGTTGTCTGCGACGGGCCCCCTGGTCATGCCCCGACTAGGCCGGGGTGACTGTGAACGGGCCTGCGGTGCCTCCGACGGAGGACTCGATCCAGATGGTGAGCGGGTTGGTGCCCGGAGCCGCCGCATTCGTCTGCCGCAGGCTGAACACCGGGGGTGGACCGGCCGTCACCAGCGTGCTCCCGAGCACCGGGCCTGCGAGGCTGCCCTTGTGGACCTTGATGGTGGCGCCCACGACCGACCCGCCGCCGGTGACCCGGAAGTCACCCGACTTCCACCTGGCTGTCGCGATGGCCACCGTGTCGGGCTTCGGGGTGACCAGGACGTCGTCGGTCCTGGACCCGTCCGCCGTGGTGACGGTGAGCCGGAAGGTGAGTGGCTTGTTCATCATGGGGTAGGCGTACACCGGCAGGGTGAACGTGGGGCTCAGCGTGGTCGATCCGGTAAGAGTCACCTTGTCCGGATCGGTGGCACTGACGAGCACCTGCTCCCACGAGTACGTAGCGCCAGCCGTGGTCGAACCGGCACCGGTCAGGGTCACCGTGGTGGCTGTTGTCCTGCGAACCACGATCTGGTCGGGGCCGGCGTTGGCGATGACAGCCCCCAGCGGGGTGAGCGGACCGGCCTTGGCCGACTCCGCGCTGGACCCGTTGGCGTTGTTCGCCACGACCGTGAACTGGTATGGCGTGTCCGCCGTCACGTCCGGAGCGGTGAGCGTCAGGGTGGTCGCCGTTGTCGCCAGCGGCGTGCCGATCTTGGCAGTGCCGGCGCCGTCGTAGATCTGCACGGCGTACCCGGTGATCGACGGGTCCGCATCGGCCCAGCTCAGCGTCACCGAACCGACTCCGACACTGGTGGTGGTGAAGGTCGGGGTTGCTGGCACCGGGGTGTTGGTGATCGTGTAGATCCCCTCGCCGATGATCGAGACGTTGCCTGCCGGGTCGAACGCGGCATACCGCAGGGTGGTGTCGGCGGTGACCGCGATCGGTCCCGTGTAGCCGGCTGCCGTGTCGGACAGGATGTCGCCCAGGACCGGGTCGGTCCCGTCGGTGGTGTAGTAGATCTGCGAGCCTGCCTCGTTGGCGGACAGCGTCAGATTCTGCGCGACCGCATAGCTCCCGCCGGGCGGGGTTGCCGAAACCGTCGGTGGTATGACGTCGGTGACCGGCCTGGTCACATCGGGCGGGAAGGTCTGCCCGACGCTGCTCGTCGAGGCAACCTCGAGGTTGTAGCTGTCCGTGGGCAAGAGGCCGGTGATCGTGGTGCCGGTGGCCGCCGGGTTGTTGATCCGCTTGCCGATCTCGACCTGCTCGCCGGTAGCGCTGACGGTCTGGGAGACCGCATGCACGCGGTACCCGGTGATCGCCGGGGTGCCGGGGATGGCCGTCGCCGGGGTCCAGGTGAGCTTGACCCCACCGGCCACGTTCACTGCCACCACGTTTGACGGTGCCGGAGGACCAGACGCCAGCGGCCCGTTGGGGCAGCCGCCGAAGCCGGGTCCGCCGACCTCGCCGCGCTCGGCGATGGTGAGGCCCTGCCGGTTGCCCGCGATGTCGACGACCTGCCAGGACATCATCCGCTCCCCGAGGAAGGAGCTGTTGGCAACCTGCGCAACTGCCGGGTCGAGAAAGACGTAGGTGGCGGTGAAGGTGGTGCCCGCGAACTCAAGGCTGGACTGGTAGCTGCCGTTGGCGGACGGGGTCAGCGGGCCGGGGATGGCCATGATGTCGCGGCGGGCGACAGCGGTGGCACGAAGGTCCGGGTTGACGATCCGCTGCTCGGTATTCGCTGGGTCGACGGTTGCGCCGATGTGGCCGGTAACGGTCAACGTGCTTCCCGTGACCACCGCCTTCTCGGTCACGTACGCGTCCCCCACTGTCGTGTCGCCGGCGACCACGCCGCCGAAGCTGATGGAGACAACGTCACCCGGCAGGATGTCCGGTGTCACCTTGAGGCTGGTCCCGTTTCCCCAGCACACCCCGCCGGGGTGGTTCACCTCGAAGGCGACGTCGGTGCCGGACACGACGGCCGTGGACGAACCCACGGTCCCGACGCCGGGCCGGTCGACGGTCACCGTCGCCGTCTCCCCCGTGTGATCCGCGTAACCCTGAACGGACACGAAGTCCCGGTTGGGGAAGACGAGGAGGTTGTCGGGGAAGGTGGGAACCGCAGCGGATGCCGGGCCGGCGGTCAGTGCCAGGCCCGACATGGCCACGAGGCAGCCCGCGAGCAGTGCCCTCATACCAGCTGCGTGCCTCCACCTGGCCTTCCAGGTGTTCGGCGAGTCATCCGACGCGTACGCGGTGGTTCGTCCGGTTGCGCCAGCTCCCCTCTTCGACGAACCCAGCTGTGCATCCATCACATGCCTCCAAGATTGCGGAAGCGTTCCGAAGAACGTTGCCCGGCTTCTTGACGCAGATCTGCGTCGAGGCCATTACGCTCCCGCTCGGTGAAGGACCACGTCTACGCGACCATCGTCGTAGGACCGGTGACTAGTACCCACCCGCCATGAGGCTGCTCGTGCTCAGACGAGCCCATGTCGCTGAGCCCACAGCGCGGCCGAGGTGCGGTCGCTGACCTCGAGGACGGTGAAGACGCGCGTGAGGTGCGACTTGACCGTCTTCTCGCTGATGGTCAGCCGCCGGGCGATGCTCCTGTTCGTCAGACCGACCGCGACCAGGGACAGGACCTCGCGCTCGCGCGCCGAGAGCGCACCCGCGCCACCATGGCCGGTCAGCCGGTTGCCCGGCAGCAGCGCTCGGGCGGCCTTCGGTGACAGGGTGACACCACCTTCGGCCGCGTCGCGCAGCGCCTTGATGATGTCCTCGGGCTCGGTGTCCTTGAGCAGGTATCCGATTGCCCCGACCTCGAGGGCGGCCAGAATGCGGGCGTTCTCGCTGAACGACGTCAGCATGATGACCTTGGTCTCGGGCCGGACGGAGAGCACGGCGCGAGTCGCGTCGATCCCGTCAACGCCCGGCATGGACAGGTCCATCAGCACGATATCGGGCTCCAGCTCGGTAACGGCCGCTGCTGCCAGCGCGCCGTCGGTCGTCGCGCCAACGACCTCGATGCCCTCGGCCGCGGCCAGCAGATCACTTAGACCCCGCCGAATGAGCGCATGGTCGTCGACGATCAGGACACGGATCATGTATGAGCCTTCGCGATGCCCTGCTCATGCCCCTGCGCCACCAAGGGCAGCGAGGGAAACGCGCTCTCTACCCCGATGGGCACCTTGAGAGTGAGCTCCGTCCCCTCGCCGAGTGCCGATTCAACGGTCAGGGAGCCGCCGTGCGAGGTGACGATTGCGCTGAGCAGCTCAAGTCCGACGCTGCCGCGGCTCCTGGCCGAGGTGGCACCCGTCTCAAAGCCGCGGCCGTCGTCACGGACGCGCAGGACAAGCATCTCCTGGCGCCCGCCCCCGATCGCGGTGGCGCGCTCAACGCTCAAGGTGACCGTGCTGGCGTCGGCGTGCCGAACGATGTTTCGGACCGCCTCCTGCGCCGCACGGTAGACCAGTGTCTCGGTTGCCTCGTCAAGCTGCTCGGTGCCGGTGACGTCGACGCTCACGGCCAGACCCCGAACCTCCAGGGTTGCGGCGAGGTCGGCGAGCGACGCGGCGAGGCCCTGGATGTGAAGCGCGGGCGGAGTGATGGTCACCACCAGGCTGCGCAGCTCACGCATCCAGCGCCGCAGGTCCATGGCCGTGTCGGTCATCATCTGCGCCGCTTTCGTGTCCCTGTGTCGGACCCGCTCGGCAGCTGCGCTGAGCGAGTACGAGGCGCCCGAGAGGCCCTGGACGACACCGTCGTGAAGGTCGGCCGCGATGGCCGCGCGTTCCCTGTCGGACGCGGCGAGCGAGGCGAACAGGAGCGCTTCGCGCTCGTCCTGGCTCCGCTTGAGACGCCGGGCCATGCGGTAGGCGAGCGGCACCTGCACGAGGTAGAGCAGGACCAGTCCGCCCAGCAGCACCGGGAGGCTGCTCAGCCAGGTCCGCCGGCTTTCGTCGATGATCGTCTGATAGGGCTGGTAGGTCTCGAACATCAGCCGCTGACCGGTGGGGGTCTGCACGCCGAGGTAAACCTGAAGGAGCCTGCCGTACTGCCTCTCGTCCAGGTTCTCAGCGCGGGACAGGTCGCTGACCTCGGCGGACGCGCCACCGGTCTTGAGCAGCTCCAGCTCTTCAGGCTCCAGCGGAAAGCTCATCCCTACCAGTGAGGTGTCATCGGAGTAGACGATGCGTCCGGTGGCGTCCCAGATCTTGACGCGGACGATCAGGTCGCCAAGCACCCGCTGACGGACGACCCGGTCGAGGGTGTCATAGGCCGGCCCCGGCACAAGGGCATCGTCAACCAGAACCGGACCGACGATCTGCTCCGCCTCCAGGCTGGTCAGCGTGCGGGCCTCTCTGATGGCCTCGGTCGTAGCGGTCTGGCGCAGCGCCAGCGCCAGTACGGCGCCGATGGCGCTGAGGACAACCAGCCCCGCAACCAGGAACGTCGCAACGGCCCGGGGAACCGAGACCGAACGAAGCTGCTCGGTATGGGCACGAACCTGCCTTCGATGGGTCAGCCAGGACACGGACGTCCCCACAAACCACGATGAAGGCTCATGCCCCAGCCCCTGTCTTCCGCGAGTCCGCCCTTGAAGCTGCTTCTTGTCAAGAGTGTGGATCGGTAAGGCAAGCCTTGGGAAGGGTTTGGTCAGTTCTTCGCCAACTCACGGTCAACCCTTGCCCAAAGGGACTAGGGGTTCCGCGACAAACGGACGATGACGTTCTCTGACAATGTGCGCACATACCCCATAACGTCAACGAACCTCGTTGCTACTGTCGAGAACCCATTCCCCGCGTAACTGTCCAAGGGTCTTGCCCGAGGCGACGTGCACCCAGCACTTCCAGCCGTTCATGGAGTAGTTGACCAGCTGGCGCAGTGCGGTCGATGGCGAAGCCTGCACACCCTTGTCCGTGTGGATACGCCCATCGGCGTCGATTCGCCCCACGTGGACCAACCCACGTCGGACCTCCGTAAAGCGGATCTCGTCTTCCTCGGCGATCAGTCCAGCATCCAGGAGCTGCTTCAGGGATCCGGACACGTCCACGCGCGTACGCGTAGCGGGGCGGGCAACCGCCATCCTTCCCCGGAGCGCCTCCAGAAGTAGCCGATGGACGACCCGATCACCCGACTCGCCCAGCAGGATCTCTCCTTGGATGGCTGCCGCCAGGTCCTCCTCAATCTCAACCCACATGGATCTGCCCTCGCGTTGAGCCGCTTGGCGGTTGCACCGGGGCGGCCCCTGACGACGAGCCCGGGCAGGCTGCCAGCGTGCCGGTCGTCTCGATGGCTCCAGCAACGGTCAGCGTTCTTCGTGCGGTCATGATGCCTCCAGCTCGCCAACCGCCAGCGACCAACAAACAATGACAACGTCCCCTAATGAACCTTAGGAAGGCGACGGTTAGCCGACGGACCCCAAATGGCAAGCGGAAAGCAAAACTGTCGAGGAAAACCCACAGCCGCCAAGATTGGCGCGTCGGGCAAGCCATGATGGGTTCATGCGTCAGCGCGTGATCCGAGTAGCCGTGGGCGCAGTGGCCGTGGCCTTGATGCTGTTCGCCGTGCCACTGGCCATCACGATCCGGTCGGAGTTCTTCATCCAGGAGCACGAGGAGCTCGAACGCGCGGCTCTTGCGGCGACCCTGCACGTGGGCCCCCAGATCGCCTCCGGCAGCGCGGTCAAGCTGCCCCCCGCCGAGACCGACGCCCTTGTGGGGATATACGACCTGACGTTGCGGCTCAGAGCCGGCCGGGGACCCGCCACGGCTGACGCGCTCACCCGAAGGGCGATGAAGGGCCTTGTGGTGGACGGGCAGGTCGGCAGCGACCTCGTGGTCGCCATCCCCGTCTCGTCCTCAGAGGAAGTCGTCGGCGTGGCGCGTGCCTCGGTGGCCGTCGGCGTGGTCTGGCGGCGCATCATGCTCGCCTGGCTCGTGTTGGTCGCTCTGGCGTTCGGTTCCCTGCTCGTCGCGATACTGGTTGCGCGTCGTCAGGCTCGCGTGCTCACTGAGCCGCTGGAGGCGCTGTCCGCGGCGTCCCAACGCGTCGCCGACGGTGACCTGATGGCACGTGCCGAGCTGAGCGCCATCCCGGAGATTCACCGAGTCGCTGAGACGCACAACGCCATGGTCAGTCGCCTGACGCAGATGATCGAGAAGGAGCGGCACTTCAGCGCCAACGCCTCCCACCAGCTACGCACCCCGCTCACAGGGCTCCAGCTCGGACTGGAGGCCGCCCTCCAGAACCCAACAGCCGACCTGACGTCGGTCCTGTACGACGCGACGCGCCGGGTCCGCGAGCTGCACGGGATTGTTGACGAGGTGCTGGCGCTGGCACGACTCGGCCCAGACCAGTGGCTCGTCGGCACGCCCCAACCCTTGGGGCAGCTGATCGGCGAGATCGAGAACCGTTGGCACGGTGAACTGGCCGCTGAGGGCCGACGACTCCTGGTCAACCTCGACGCCGAGGTCACCAGGGTTGAGGTCCCGGGGACTCTGGTCGCACAGATTCTGAATGTGTTGATCGACAATGCCCTTCGCCACGGTCGCGGTGCTGTGACGCTGACCGCCCGCGAGACCGGCGAGACGGTCGCGCTCGAGGTTTCCGACGAGGGGTCGATCACCATGGAGTCAGCCGCCGTGTTCGATCGTGGAACGTCAGGAGGCGAAGGACAAGGCATCGGCCTAGCACTGGCCCGGTCCATGGCCGAGGCCAGCGGCGGGCGACTGCTGCTGGCCCGCAGAGCACCGGCGACCTTCACCTTGTTCCTTCCTGGCGGCACCATCGAGGCTCGGCCCAGCGGTTTGGCTACCGACTGACCCCGGCAGCCCTGGACAGTCCCAGGCTTGACGGCCGTGGCTACGATCTGGCCCATGAGCCCAACGCATTCTGTCGACAGGCAGCAGGTCTTGGTGATCGAGGACGATGAGACCATCGGCCAACACCTTCAAGCCGGGCTGCTGGGCGGCGGATACGACCCCTACTGGTGCCAGAGCGGCGCGACCGGGCTGACCCGGGCACGCTTGTCGGTTCCAGACGTTGTTCTGCTGGACCTCGGACTTCCTGACATCGACGGCGTCGAGCTGGCACGAACACTTCGCGGCGAGCAGCCCGGCCTGCTGATCATCATCCTGACCGCGCGCAGCGACGAGATCGACGTGATCATCGGTCTGGACGCCGGCGCCGACGACTACCTGGTAAAACCCTTCAGCAACACGGTGCTCCTGGCGCGGCTTCGCGCACACCTGCGTCGACGGCCCGCTTCGGCGTCCGGCACAGACCCGATCTGCGTGGCCGATCTCGTCGTGGACGTGGCCGCACGACGGTGTTGGTTGCTGGACTGCGAGATCGACTTGCGACCAAAGGAGTTCGACCTCCTCGTGGTGCTGGCCCGCCATCCAGGCGTTGCGGTTACTCGCGAGGACCTCATGGCGCAGGTATGGGACGAGAACTGGTTCGGCTCGACCAAGACCCTTGACGTCACGATGGCCGCACTGCGCCGGCGGCTGGTCGAAGGGGTGCCGCCCACGACGGCGCCCGAGGTTCTCTCCGTGCCGAGCATCACGACACTGCGCGGTCACGGCTACCGGCTCGACCTTCCACCCAAAATCACACGTTGACGCCCCGGCTCGTCGAAGGAGCCCTACCCGGCGATTCTGGTCTCAGCGCCGGTAGGGGTCGCGGGACGCTGCCACGACGACCGCCGAGGCCGCAAGGGCGAGGAGGCCCCAGAGCGCGGTGCCGGCGGACCAGCCGTCGCTGACCGGGAAGAGGCGCACCAACCGCGGTGACGGGTTGAAGATGAGCACCTGCTGGACGTCGATCTGGCCCTGACGGGCGATCGGACGCATCGCAACGTCAACCCGTTGACCTGCAGGTATGTCCTTCTGGGAGCGCTACCACGCCATTGATGTGACGAGAGGCCTTGACACTTCGAGCCGATGGCCCCACTCTTCAAGGAACACGGCGTGGGAGCGCTACCACACCAGAGGTGGGAACGATTCCATGCTTCGGACCGATGGGTCCACGCGACCGGACGGCGACCGCCACGGCCGTAGAACGTCACGGCGCGGATGCCGTGCAACTGACAAGGGAGTCATTGTGCGCAAGACCACCAGCAGGATGTGGACGCTCGTCGCGGGGGTCACGGGGGTTGCCCTGCTCGCCACGGGTTGCGGCTCCAGCACCCCGAGCGGCACGGCCACCGCGGGCGCCACCAGCACGGAGAAGGTGACTCTCACCGTGGCCACGTTCAACGAGTTCGGGTACGAGAACCTGCTCGCCGAGTACACCAAGCTCCACCCGAACGTCACGGTCGTCCAGAAGAAGGCCGCGACCTCGAACGAGGCACGCGACAACATGAACACGCGGCTCGCCGCCGGTTCTGGCCTTTCGGACGTCGAGGCGATCGAGGTCGACTGGCTCCCCGAGCTCATGCAGTATCCGACCAAGTTCGTCGACCTGAAGGACGCGTCGGTCGACGGCCGCTGGCTCGACTGGAAGGTTGCCCAGGCGACCACCAAGGACGGCGTGCTGATCGGGTACGGAACCGACATCGGCCCCGAGGGCGTCTGCTACCGCTCCGACCTGTTCAAGTCGGCCGGCCTGCCGAGCGACCGCGCCGGTGTCGCCACGCTCCTTGGCGGCACCAACGCCACCTGGGACGACTACTTCGCCGCGGGCAAGAAGTTCAAGGCGTCGGGTGCCAAGGCGCCGTGGATGGACTCGGCCGGCGCCACGTACCAGGGCATGATCAACCAGGTCAAGAATGCCTACGAGAAGGAGGACAGCACGATCGTGGCCACCGAGAACCCCGAGGTCCGCAAGATCTACGACACGGTGCTCGGTGCCTCCACGACCGACGGGCTCTCCGCCCACCTCGCTCAGTGGAGCGAGGACTGGACGGCCTCGTTCCAGAAGAACGGCTTCGCGACGATGCTCTGCCCCGGGTGGATGCTGGGCGTCATCGAGGGCAATGCCAAGGGCGTCACCGGCTGGGACATCGCCGATGTCTTCCCCGGCGGCGGCGGCAACTGGGGCGGCTCGTTCCTGACCGTGCCGGCGCAGGGCAAGCACGCGGCCGACGCCAAGGCGCTGGCCAACTGGCTCACAGCTCCGGAGCAGCAGATCAAGGCGTTCGTTGCCAAGGGCACGTTCCCGAGCCAGCAGCAGGCCCTCACGAGCAAGGACCTGCTCTCGGTGACCAAGCCGTTCTTCAATGACGCACCGACCGGTGAGATCCTCGCCAACCGTGCCAACGCCGTGACGGTCGCCCCCTTCAAGGGCAAGAACTACTTCGCGATCAACGATGCGATGCAGCAGGCCCTGACCCGCGTGGACGTCGACAAGACTGACACCCCGGCTTCGTCCTGGGCCAAGTTCGAGACGGCCGTCAAGAACCTCGGCTGAGGAGCGCAAGCGCTGATCCGTCGCGAGCTCGTTGGGTCGAACCGGCGAGCTCGCGACGGTCGGCGAGACGGCTCCCCTGATCTTTCGTCCTGCCGTTCCACCCAGACCCGCGTCGAAGGAAACCCATGGCCGTGATCACCACCCATGAACTCGACCCTGCGCCGGGCCGAGCGCCTCGGCGGATCGCGTTCCGCCGGCGGATCGGGCGCTGGGACGTGAAGGCCTCCCCTTACCTGTATATCTCGCCGTTCTTCATCCTCTTTGCCATCGTCGGCCTTTTCCCGCTCGGCTACACCGCGTGGGTCTCGCTGCACGACTGGAACCTGATCGGCGGCAAGGGCGACTTCGTCGGACTGGACAACTTCACCAACGTCCTGGCCCAGCCCAACTTCCGGACCGGGCTGCGTAACACGTTCAGCATCTTCCTGCTGTCGTCCGTGCCCCAGGTCTTCACCGGTCTGGTGCTCGCGGCGGTGCTCAACGCCAACCTGCGCGCGAAGACCTTCTGGCGCATGGGAGTGCTGCTGCCGTACGTGGTTGCGCCGGTTGCCGTCGGCCTGATCTTCTCGAAGATGTTCGCCGACCAGTCGGGCCTGTTCAACACGCTCCTGGGCAACATCGGGATCGACCCGATCCGCTGGCACGCCGACGTGCTTTCGAGCCACGTCGCGATCGCCAGCATGGTCAACTTCCGGTGGACCGGCTACACCACACTCATCCTGCTCGCGGCCATGCAAGCCGTTCCGAGCGACCTGTACGAGGCCGCCGTGATTGACGGCGCGAGCCGTGCACGGCAGTTCTTCTCGGTGACCGTCCCCATGCTGCGCCCCACCATCATCTTCGTCGTGATCACCTCGACGATCGGCGGGCTGCAGATCTTCGACGAGCCGCGCATGTACGACCAGTTCGGCCAAGGCGGCGCCGATCGTCAGTGGATGACCGTGACGATGTATCTCTACGAGCTCGGCTGGGGTGCCCAGAAGAGCTTCGGGCGTGCCGCCGCGGTCGCCTGGATCCTGTTCCTCATCATCATTGCCATCGGCCTGCTGAACTTCTTCCTCACCCGGCGGATCTCCTCGTCCGGGTCCCGCGCCGGAAGGGACAAGACATGAGCTCCATCGGCATGATCAAGCAGACCGCCGGTGCGGGCGCCGCCCGAGCCGTTGTGCGTCGTCGGGCACGGCAAGTGGGACAAGGAAGGGGCGGAGCGGGTGCGAACCGCCGGCCTCGTTGGGTGACCTACTCGATCCTCACGTTCGTGCTGCTGTTCTCCGCATACCCGCTGTACTACTCGTTCCTGCTCGGTTCGTCCGACGCCCAGACGATCGCGCAGAACCCGGTGCCGTCGCTGGTCCCGGCGAAGCACTTCTTCGACAACGTCGAACGTGTGCTGACCTCGGACATCCAGTTCTGGAAGGCGCTGTCCAACTCGGTCATCGTCGCGTCTGTCACGTCGATCTCGGTCGTCGCGTTCTCCACCCTGGCCGGGTTCTCGTTCGCCAAGCTCCGCTTCCGGGGCCGGCGCGGGCTGCTCGTCTTCGTCATCGCGACGATGGCCGTGCCGACCCAGCTGGGCATCGTCCCGCTGTTCATCGTCATGGCCCAGCTTGGCTGGACCGGCAAACTCGTCGCGGTCATCGTGCCGGGGATGGTCACGGCATTCGGGGTGTTCTGGATGACCCAGTACCTCGAGGAGGCTCTGCCTTATGAGCTCATCGAGGCTGCCCGTGTCGACGGCTGCTCGATGATCCGAACGTTCTGGCACGTCGCGATGCCGGCCGCGCGGCCGGCCGCCGCGATGCTCGCCCTGTTCACCTTCGTCGGATCGTGGACCAACTTCTTCTGGCCGTTCATCGTGCTCGGCTCGAACAACCCCACACTGCCCGTGGCGGTCCAGCTGCTGCAGGCGTCCTACTTCAAGGACTACTCGCTCATCCTGGCTGGCGTCACCCTGTCGACGATCCCCTTGATCATCGTCTTCGCCGTTGCGGGGAAGCAGCTGGTTTCCGGAATCATGCAAGGAGCTGTCAAAGGATGAAGAACCACAGCAACACCAACGACATCGGCACGAACCACATCGCTGGCAAGACCGAGGATGTCCCGACGACGGGCGCGCTCGCGTTCCCGCCCGGTTTCCTGTGGGGAGCCGCCACCGCGGCCTACCAGGTCGAGGGCGCAGCCCACGAGGACGGCCGGCGCGACTCGATCTGGGACGCCTTCGCGAAGGTTCCCGGCGCCGTCCTCGGCGGGCACGACGGCGAGGTGGCATGCGACCAGTACCACCGCTACCCCGCCGACGTCGCCCTCATGGCCGACCTCCACATGGGGTCCTACCGCTTCTCGACGTCCTGGGCGCGCGTCCGTCCCGACGGAGGCGCCGTCAACCCCGCCGGCCTCGACTACTACTCGCGCCTGGTCGACGAGCTTCTGGGCCACGGGATCAAGCCCTGGCTGACTCTTTACCACTGGGACCTGCCGCAGGCCCTCGAGGACAAGGGCGGCTGGACCAACCGCGATACGGCCTACCTGTTCGCGGAGTACGCCGTCACGATGCACCAGACCCTGGGCGACCGGGTCGACGTGTGGACCACGCTCAACGAGCCCTGGTGCTCGGCCTTCCTCGGCTACACGGCCGGTGTCCACGCCCCCGGCCGTCAGAGCCCCGCCGACGGTCTCGCGGCCGCCCACCACCTGATGCTCGGCCATGGGCTCGCGGTGCAGGAGCTGCGCTCGCGAGCCCCGGGAGCCAACATCGGGATCACGCTGAACATCGACCTGCCGGACCCGCTGGACCCCACCGACCCCGCTGACGTCGAAGCCGCCCGCCGGATCGACGGGCAGTTCAACCGCATCTTCCTCGACCCGATC